>JASHTP010000405.1 GCA_030040495.1 Alphaproteobacteria bacterium | reverse complement strand
TCGAGAACGCGATCGCAGGATGCGAAAGACGCAGCGGGGACGAGCATGGACAAGACCGTCGATTACTATTTCACGCCGACATCGCCCTGGACCTATCTCGGCCATGAGCGTTTCGGCGCCATCGCCGCGCGCCATGGCGCCCGGATCCGCTGCAAGCCGGTCGATTTCGGCAAGGTGTTCCAGGTCTCGGGCGGCCTGCCCCTCGCCCAGCGCGCGAAGCAGCGTCAGGCCTATCGGCTCTTCGAGCTGCGGCGCTGGCGCGATTTCCTGCGGATTCCCCTCACCCTTCATCCGAAGTTCTTTCCGGCGGCATCCGAGCTTGCGAGCCGCCTCATCCTTGCCGCGCCCGAGCCGCAGCAATTCCGCCTCGCCGGCGCGCTGCTGCGCGCGGTCTGGGCCGACCAGCGCGACATCGCCGACGCCGAGACTCTGCGCGCCATCGGCGGCGAGAACGGCCTCGACGGGACGCGCCTCGTCGCCGAAGCGGAGGGGCCGGCGGTTGCCGCGCGCTATGCCGCCTTGACCGCGGAGGCGATCGAACGGCAGGTGTTCGGCGCGCCGACCTACGTCTTCCGCGACGAGCCGTTCTGGGGCCAGGACCGGCTCGATTTCGTCGAGCGGGCGCTGGCCAGGGACTGAAGCGGCTTCCGACCGCGGCGCGCGGCCATTGCCTTCCGGCGCCGGCGGCCTATAAGCTCGACGATCGAGCCAGGGCGAGGGCGCGTGAGCGGTGCATCGAAATTCCAGTCGGACGGCATTCGCGACGCGAACGACATCGCCGCGCCGATCGATCCGATCGTGGTTCGCATCTTCGCCTATTGGGATGGCAAACGCGCCGGCCGGCCGATGCCGCTGCGCGCCGACATCGACCCGACCGAGCTGCGCGGCCTCGTCAACAACGTGATGATCTACGACGTGGTCGAGCCCGGCCGGCTCTACCGCATCCGCCTGGTCGGGCAGGCGATCGTCGATTTCGTCGGCGTCAACAATGCCGGCAAGTGGGCGCACGAGACGCTGCCGCCGGGCGCCGCCGAGCGCATGGTCGAGATCCTGACCAGCGTCGTCACCAAGCGCGCGCCGCGCTGTCGCGCCGGCTTCGCCTATTGGCATCTCGCCAAGGCCTACCGCCGCTTCGAAGCCTGCTTCCTGCCGCTCTCCACCGACGGCGAGACCGTCGACAAGATCCTGTCCGGGCACATGTTCTCGACCGACGGCTGAGGCGCCGGCCGCCCGCTAGTTCCCGCCGCCCGCCTCCTTCGCCGCCATGCGCGCCTTCAGCTGCTCCGGCGTGAGGCGGACGATGTCCTCGTTCTGATGCGCGTAGAGGTCGTAGGCGCCGGTGTCGAGCTCCTCGAGCTGGAGGCGGCCGTCGAGCACCGATTCCTTCCAGGCCTCCTGCTCCGCCTGGCGCGCCTGGAACTCCGGCATCACCTCGGCGGCGAAGAGCTCGAGGCTCATGCAGATATCCTCGTGGCTGGTGCGGCCGGCCTGGTTGAGCAGGATCACCTGGTCGACATGCGCCGCCTCGAACTGCCTGAGCCGCGCGCGGATGGTGGCGGGCGAGCCGATGAGGCCGCTCTTGAGCGCCGCCTGCGCCTTCTCGGTGCGGCGCCAGTCCTGGTACTCGCGCCAGAGATCGCTGGTGCCGGGCGCGTCGACGCCCTTCCTGCCGTAATAGGAGAGCGCGAAGATGAAGAAGGTCCAGCCCGAGGCCTTGGCGATCGCCTCCTCGTCGGTGGGCGCGCACATGAAGCCGTTGACGATGGCGATGTTGGCGTTGCGCGGATAGTCGGCGAGCGGCCGGGGCTGCTTCAGCAAGGTATTGTAGTAGCGGTGCACCCAGGCACGCGCCGCCTCGGGCGAGACGAAGCTGAAGCCCAACGCGCCCATCTGCCATTCGCCGGCCTTGGCGATGGTCTGGATGTTGGAGCAGGCGACCCAGAGCGGCGGGTGCGGCTTCTGCAGCGGCTTCGGGATGACGTTGCGCGCGGGGAAGTCGTAATACTGGCCGTGGAACTCCCAATTGTCGCGGGTGAACATCGGCACGATGGCCTTCACCGCCTCTTCCCAGCGCTCGCGCTTGTCGCGGACGCGGATGGCGAAGGGATGGAGCTCGGCCGGCCCGGCCGCCTCGCCCATGCCGAGCTCGACCCGGCCGCCGGAGACGAGGTCGAGCGTCGCCACCCGCTCGGCGACCCGCTGCGGCTGGTTGGTGGTGAGCTGGACGACGCCGTGGCCGAGGCGGATGCGCCGGGTGCGCTGGCTCGCCGCGGCGAGGAACACCTCCGGCGCCGAGCAATGCGAGTATTCCTCGAGGAAATGGTGCTCGACCGCCCAGACATAGTCGTAGCCGAGCCGGTCGGCGAGCGCCACCTGCTCCAGCGAGTTCTGCAGCAGATCGTACTCGCTGGTCGCGGTCCAGGGCCGCGGCAGCTGATGCTCGTAGAAAACGCCGAATTTCACGAGACCCCTCCCCTTTGGCGCCGGCGCCAGTCTGCGCGCTCACTCGCCCATCTGCAACAGCGCGCCGCGCCGGCGGGCGCCGCGGAAGGCGAGGAGGAAGACGACGGCGCCGACGGCGAGATAGACGGCATCGAGCGATGCGGCGGCGATGAAATGGTCGAGGCGGAAGACATGGTCGAACATCGCCGCGCGCATGCCCTCGAAGACATGCGCCGAGGGCAGCAGCTGGGCGACATCCTGCAGCCAGCGCGGCAGGATCGAGACCGGGTAGTAGACCGCGCTCGCCGGTGCCAGCAGGAAGACGGCGAGCCAGGCCAGGCTCTCGGCGCCGAGCCCGTGGCGCAGCAGCAGCGCGTCGATGATCAGCCCCAGCGCCCAGCCCATGACCAGCAGCAGGGTGAAGAAGGCGATGAGCGGCGGCCCCAGGGTGAAGATCGAGTAGTGATAGAGCGGGATCGCCAGCAGCATCGCCGGCACCACGCCGATGGCGACGCGGATGACGCTCATGGTGAGGAGCGCGATCATCCATTCGTAGGGCCTGAGCGGGGTGACGAAGAGATGGCCGAGATTGCGCGACCACAGCTCCTCGAGGAACGACATGGAGACGCCGAGCTGGCCGCGGAACATCACGTCCCACAGCATCACCGCCGCCAGCAGCACGCCGCCGGCGCGCGCGACATAGGAGCTGTTGGTCATCAGGAACTGGCTGGTGAAGCCCCACAGCACCATCGAGATCGCCGGCCAATAGACCAGCTCGAGCGCGCGCGGCCAGGAGCTGCGCAGGAGGAAGAGATAGCGCAGCAGCATGGCCCCGACGCGCCCGGGCGAGAAGCCGCCGCTCATTGCGCCGCCTCGCGCGCCGCGAACTCGCCCGAGCGCGCGATGTGCAGGAACACCTCCTCGAGCGTGTCGCGGCCATAGCGCTCGATGAGGGCGCGCGGGCTGCCGCGGTCGACGATGCGCCCCTTGCGCATCATCATCACCTCGGAGCAGAGCCGCTCGACCTCGCCCATATTGTGCGAGGCGAGCAGGATGGTGGCGCCGCTCTGGCGCCGGTAGCGCTCGAGATATCCCCGCACCCAGTCGCCGGTGTCGGGATCGAGCGAGGCGGTGGGCTCGTCGAGCAGCAGCAGCTCCGGCGCGTTCAACAGCGCCTTGGCGAGCGCCACGCGGGTGCGCTGCCCGGCGCTGAGCTTGCCGGTCGGCGTCGCCAGGAACTCGGCGATCTGCAGATCTTCGGCCAGCGCGGCGATGCGCTCGCCGAGCTGCCTGATGCCGTAGAGCCTGCCATAGACGGTGAGGTTCTGCCGCACCGTCAGGCGATGCGGCAGGTCGACATAGGGCGAGGAGAAGTTCATGCGCGGCAGGACGCGGTAGCGATGGCGCAGCATGTCCTCGCCGAAGACGCGGATCTGGCCGTCGCTCGGCAGCAGCAATCCCAGCAGCATCGCCAGCGTCGTGGTCTTGCCGGCGCCGTTGCCGCCGAGCAGCCCGGCGGTGGCGCCCGCCGGCACGGCGAAATCGATGCCGTCGACGGCGAGCGTCGCGTCGAAACGCTTGGTCAGCGCTGAGACCTGGATGACGGGATGGGACACGCCGCCCATCATGGCGGAAAGCGCCGGGGACGGAAAGCGGCGCGGCGGTGTCGCGGCGGCGGGCCGGCGGCCTATACTATGGCCGTCCCCGCCGCCGGCCGGAGCCGGCGCGGGCAAGCGGAGGCAGGATGCCGTATAGCGGCCAGACGCCGCCCCTCGCGCAGCGACCGGGCACCGATGTCTCGGTCAGCCTGCGCATGCTCGTGCTCATCCGCTGGGTGGTGGTGGTGGGCCAGGCGGCGACCATCCTGCTGGTGCATTACGGGCTCGGACTGGTGCTGCCGATCGAGGCGGCGCTCGCCGTCGTCGCCACCTCGGCCGCGCTCAACATCGGCGCGAGCTGGCCGCGCCGCGCCTCGCCGCGCCTGGGCGACCGGGAGGCCTCGTTCTATCTCGCCTACGACATGCTGCAGCTGGGATTGCTGCTGTTCCTCACCGGGGGGCTGCAGAACCCCTTCGCCATGCTGATGCTGGCGCCGGTGACGGTGGCCGCCACCATCCTGTCGCGGCGCAGCGTGTTCTCGCTGTCGGCGCTCACCGTGGCGGCGATCAGCGTGATCGCCGTCTTCCACCTGCCGCTGCCCTGGCGCGACGCGCCGCTGCCGCCGCCGCCGCTCTACGTCTTCGGCGTGTGGACGGCGCTGGTGCTGGCCACCGTGTTCATCGCCGGCTACACCTGGAACGTCGCCGAGGAGGCGCGGCGCATGCGCGACGCCTTCACCGCGACGCAGCTGGCGCTTGCCCGCGAGCAGCGCGTCTCGGCGGTGGGCGGCATCGCCGCGGCGGCGGCGCATCAGCTGGGCAGCCCGCTCGCCACCATCGCCGTCGTCGCCAAGGAGCTGGTGCGCGACCTGCCGCCCGGCAGCCCCTATGCCGAGGACGCGCTGCTGCTGCTGAGCCAGAGCGAGCGCTGCCGCACCATCCTCGCCGATCTCGCGCAACAGCGCGACGCCGAGACCGGCTCGCCCTTCACCACGCGGCTGCCCTTCTCGGCGCTGGTCGAGGCGGCGGGCGAGCCTTACCGCGTCGAGGGCAAGCAGGTGCTCTACACCACCGCCGCCGGCCGCGACGCCGACGCGCTGCCGGTGGAGGAGCCGTTGGTGGCGCGCAGCCCCGAGATCATGCACGGGCTCGGCAATCTCATCCAGAACGCGGCGCAGTTCGCCTTGCGCCAGGTCGACGTCACCACCAGCTGGAGCGAGGACACGGTGGCGGTCGACATCGTCGATGACGGGCCGGGCTTTCCGCAGGCGGTTCTCGCGCGCATCGGCGAGCCCTATATTTCCGGCCGCGGCGGCGCGGCGGAGCAGCATATGGGCCTCGGCATCTTCATCGCCCAGAGCCTGCTCGAGCGCACCGGCGCGCGCGTCAGCTTCGCCAATCTCCCCGACGGCGGCGCGCAGGTCGTCGTCGAGTGGCGCCGCGGCACGCTCGAAGGCGTCGACGGCAAGGCAGCAGTGAAAGAGCCAACGGAATGATGAACGACGCACAGACCCCTTCCCCCGCCGCCTCGATCCTCGACGGCTGGCCCGACAGCGAGCGCAGTCTGCTGATCGTCGACGACGACGCGCCGCTCTGCCAGCGCCTGGCGCGCGCGATGGAGCGGCGCGGCTTCATCGTCGCCACCGCCGACAGCGTCCAGTCCGGCATCGGCGCCGTCGGCGCCAACGCGCCGGCCTTCGCCGTCGTCGATCTCAGGCTCGCCGACGGCAGCGGGCTCGAGATCGTCAAGACGCTGCGGAAGGCGCGGCCCGGCGCGCGCATCGTCATGCTGACCGGCTACGGCAACATCGCCACCGCGGTGGCGGCGGTGAAGGCGGGCGCGCTCGATTACCTGCCGAAGCCGGCCGACGCCGACGCGGTCGAGCGCGCGCTGCTGGCGAGCGAGGCGTCGCTGCCGCCGCCGCCGGAAGACCCGATGTCCGCCGACCGCGTGCGCTGGGAGCACATCCAGCGCGTCTTCGAGCAGTGCGACCGCAACGTCTCCGAGACCGCGCGCCGGCTCAAGATGCACCGGCGGACCCTGCAGCGGATCCTGGGCAAGCACGCGCCGCGGAGCTAACCCCGACAGGCGACAGAATCGGCCGCGTGAGGGCCTGTCGGTCGCCAGCGTCGGCGGGAGCGACCGGTCCGGCGGAGCGTCCCAAGGACTATCGCGGTACCGGCCCCTGGCTCACCTGCACCATTCCGTCGGGACGCACCCATTTCGCGAAAGCGGCCTGCACCTCGGCAGCGCCGAGCGCGAGATAGCGCCGCGCCGCCACGGTGGGCTCGTCGAGCGGCAGGTCGAGTTCCGAGCGCCGGAGGATGCCTTGGGCGATGCTCTGCAGGCTCGCCTCGCTCAAAGAGATCTGGTGGATCAAGAACGCTTTCGCCCGGTGGAGCTCCTCGGCGGTCACGGGCCCTTGCCGCATGGCGTCGAGTTCGCGCACGACGACGTCATGGACACGGGAGACGTTCGCGGGGTCGCAGGCATACTGGACGACATACAAGCCGCGGCTGCGCGTGATGTCGAAATAGGAATCGACCGAGTACACCAGACCGTCCTTCATCCGCAGGTCGCGGCTGAGCCGCGTCGAGTAGAGCGCGCCGCCGAGGACGTTGTTGCCGAGCTGAAGCGCGTAATAATCCGGATTGGCGCGGGTCAGGCCGACGGTCTCGGCGAGCGCCACATTGTCCTGCACGCGGCTGGGATCGGGTATGGCGGTCGCGCTCGGCGGGTTGGCCGGAACCGGGGGCAGCAGCGTGTTCGGCTTGGCGCCGCTCGCCGCCCAGGAGCCGAAATGCCGCTCGACGACCGCCTGCGCCTGCGCCGGCGTCACATTGCCGATGACGACGATCGTGGTGAGATCGGGGCGGAAGGTCCGCTCGTAGTAGTCGCGCACCTGCTGCAGCGTCAGGCCGTCCACGGTTCGCGGCAGCGCCTCGCGCAGCATCGGATCGCCCTTCGGAAAGAGCCCCTTGCGAATGGCGCGCCCGGCGAGATAGTCGGCGCTCTCGAGCTGGCCCGCCACGGTTTGAGCCACCTGCTTGCGGACGACCTCCAGCGCCTTTTCGGGGAAGGCCGGGTGCAGCTCGTTATCGGCGAGCAGCGCCACGGCGCGATCGAAATTCTCGGCGAGGACCTCGACGGCGAAATCGGGCCCCGCCTGTTCGTCGGCGCCGATCTCGTCGAGCGCGCGCTGGAACGCGACGCGGTCGAGCCGCTCCGTGCCGTAGGAGAAGAGCTGATCCAGCACCTGCGACAGGCCTTCCTGCCCGTCGGGGACCTCGAGCTCGGGGACCACCCTGACATGTCCGTAGAGACTGATCGTGTCGCTCACGGTCTCGGGCTGGACGACGAGCGTGATGCCATTGGCGAGCGTGGTGACGGTGGGATGGACGGCCGAGGGCGGCACGGCCAGGCGGTTCAGCGCCGTCTCCGCCCAGCGCGGCAGCGGCGTCGGCCGCGCCTCGCCGAGCGAAATGTTCTCCTGCCCGCCGAAGCTCGCGGAGGCGACCGGCTTCCCCGCTCCTTGCGGCGTCAGCACGCCGGTCACGGCGTGGTCGAGAGCGAGATAGCGGCGGGCCACGCGATCGACGTCGGCGACCGTCACTCGTTCGATGCGCGCGAGATCCTCGTCCGGCGAGGCAAGACCGTCGACGGCGACCGCTTCCGACCATACCGTCGCGAGACCCTGGATCGAGTTCTTCTCGAACTCCGCCTCGCGCCGCTCTTGCAGCTTCGCCGCCGCGACGAGCTCCGGCGGCACGCCATTGCGCGCGATAGCGGCGAGGATGGCGCGCGTCTGCCGTTCCAGCGCCTGGGCGTCGCCGCCGGCGGGAAAGGCCGTGACGGCATAGCCGAGCCCGGCCTTGGGCAGCGGATCGAGGGCGAACTCGGCGAAGAGGGCCTTTCCCTGCGGCACGAGGCCGTAGAGGTCGCCGCGCGGATTGCTGAGGACGTCGGCCAGCACCTCGACCGCGGGATAATCCGGACTGTCGATGCCGGGCATGCGCAAGGCGATCACCTCGAGCCCGTAGGGAAGGTCGCTGGCGAAACCGAGCGACTGCGCCGCGATCGGCCGCAGATTCACCGCCCTCCGCGGCGGCAGTTTCTTGGAGGGCATCTCGCCGAAAAGCCGCCGCACCTCGTCCAAAGTCGCCTGCAGGTCGATGTCGCCGGCGACGACGAGGACGGCGTTGTTCGGCGCGTACCACCTCGAATAGAAGGCGTGAAGCATCGCGCCGGTCGTCCGGTCGAAGGACGCTCGCGTGCCGAGGGCGTCATGAGCGTAGGGCGTTCCCGCGAACAACGCGGCCTGCAGCCTGGTGAAGAGGAGGTAGCGCGGATTCGAGAGATCCTGCGCGACCTCCTGCTCGATCGCGCCCCGTTCCTGCGACCAGGCCGCTTGTTCATCGTCCACGCCGCGCATCCTGATCGCCTCGACGTGAAGGGCGATGTCGAGATCCGCGGACGGCACGGTAAAAAAGTATTGCGTGACCGTCTGGCGCGTGTCGGCGTTGAAACGGCCGCCCATCAGGCTCCCGATATCCGCGAGCTGATCGGCCGAGAGACCGGGATTGCCGCGAAACATCATATGCTCCTGGGCATGGGCCATGCCCGGAAAACCATCGGGCGTCTCATCGGCGCCGGCGAGGTAATTGACCGCCGTCGTGACCACCGGAGCGACGGTGTTGCGAACCAGGATCACCCTGAGACCGTTGGCAAGAGTGGCGCGAAGGACGTCCGTCTTCTCGGCCGCCGCGGCAGTGCCGAGCGTGACCGCCGCAAGAGCGGTACAAAGAAGCGCGACCAGGAGCGTCCGTGACGTGCCACGCGTCCGCAGACGCCGTCGAAGCGAGCCGTTGTCCATGAAAGCTCCACGCTGTCCCGCCGTTCGCGAAGCTGCCCCGGCCGCCGACGCCAGAGAACTGACCGCAGCGGGGCTCGGGGTCAAGCGTCCCGAGAGCGACAGGCGCGGCCGCGGCGTTTGGCGCCGGACCGGCCCGGCTCACGCCCTGCTTGCATCGCCGCGCCGCTCGGCGGCACAGTCTTACGGCAAGATATCGCCGCGGGAGGCCAAGCCATGGATCTCGAACTCGCCGGCAAGGCGGCGCTCGTCACCGGGGCGAGCCGCGGCATCGGC
>JASHTP010000404.1 GCA_030040495.1 Alphaproteobacteria bacterium | reverse complement strand
TTGAAGAAGTCGGGCACCCCCGGCAGCAGCGGCGGATCGGGCACCGCGCCCTCGCCGCTCTCATGCTCGGCCGCCGCCGCCGGCAGCGCCGCCAGCGCCGCCAGCGCGCCGAGAAGCGCGCGGCGCCGCCACAGACGCGGCTTCGGTAGGCAAACGGGCACGATCGGCCTCCTTGGCTAGCCCGAATGGAGCGGCTTTCGCGGTTGCTTGCGCAACCGCTGACGCCGCCGCGGACGAACTCCCTCACGGGAGTTCGCCTAGAGCAGCACAAGATGATTAAGAATTAGAAATGGCGGTAGCCGGCATGCTCGACCGGAAGTTCCGCCCCGTCGCGATCGAGCACGCGGACGCCGCTGCCCTCCGCGATGCGGCCGATCGCGGTGACCCTCAGGCCGGTCTCCCGCGCGAGCGCGGCGATTGCCGGCGCGGCCTCTTGCGGCGCGCTGAACAGCAGCTCGTAATCATCGCCGCCGCCCAGCGCCGCCTGAAGCCAGTGACGGTCGCCGTTCACCGCCGGCAGCGCCGCCGCCGACAGCGGCAGCAGCGCCGCCTCCACCGTGGCGCCGACGCCGGAAGCGTCGCAGAGATGGCCGAGATCGGCGACGAGCCCGTCGGAGACGTCGAGCATGGCGTGGGCGAGGCCGGCGAGCCGCTGCCCGAGCGCGAGGCGCGGCTGCGGCAGATGATAACGGTCGATCAGGAATTCGCGCGCCGTCGCATCGGGGAGCGCGAGCCGGCCCTGCTGCACGGCGAGCCCCAGGGCGGCGTCGCCGAGCGTGCCGCTGACATAGACGAGATCGCCCGGCCGGGCGCCGCTGCGCAGCACCGCGCGGCCCGCCGCGACGCGGCCGATGGCGGCGATCGACAGCGTGATCGGCCCGTCGATTGCCGACATGTCGCCGCCGAGCAGGCCGATGCCGTAGGTCGCCTGGTCCTTGGCGAGGCCGGCGGCGAAGGCCGCGAGCCAATCCTCGCCGAGCGATCTCGGCAGCGCCGTCACCAGCAGATAGCCCAGCGGCGCCGCGCCCTTGGCGGCAAGGTCGGAAAGGTTGACGCGCAGCAGCTTCTGCGCCACCTGGTCCGCCGGCGTCCCCGGCAGGAAGTCGACGCCTTCGACGATGGCGTCGGTCTTGAGCACGTACTGCTCGCCGGGCGGTCCGTCGATCAGCGCCACGTCGTCGACGAGGCCGAGCGCGCCCGGCGCCGCCAGCGGCGCGAAGAAGCGCGCGACGCGCTCGAACTCACTGAGCGGGCGGCCCGCCACGTCTTCCGTCGCCGAGATCGCCCGGCCGCAGCACATGGGCGAGACTGTCGAGCACGCCGTTGACGAGGCCGGGCTCCTTGCCGGCGAAAAAAGCGTGCGCGATGTCGAGATACTCGCTGATGGCGACGCGCGCCGGCACGTCGCCGCGCGCCATCAGCTCGTAGGCGCCGGCGCGCAGGATGGCGCGCAACACCGTCTCGAGCCGGTCGAGCGGCCAATCCGGCGTCAGCGCGGCGGAGATCGCGCGATCGAGATCGGCCTGGTGCTCGACCGTGCCCCTGACGATGTCGCCGAAGAGCGCGGTGTCGGCTTCGCCGTAATGCTCGCCGTCGATCTCGCGCCCGAGGCGATGCTTGAGGAATTCGGCGATCACCGCCTCGGGCTTGGCGCCCGAGAGGTCGATCTGATAGAGCGCCTGCACCGCGGCGAGGCGCGCGACGCTGCGCCGGCGCGTGCCGGCGACGGCGCGCGAGTGCGGCGTCTCGTCGCTCATCGCCGCCCCAGTCCGAAATGCCGCTTCAGCTCGATCATGGCAAGGCAGGCGTTGGCCGCCTCGCCGCCCTTGTTCTTCTTGTCGACGCGGGCGCGGGCGAGCGCCTGCGCCTCGTTCTCGACGGTGAGGATGCCGAAACCGACGGCGAGCTTGTGCTCGAGTGCGAGGCGCTGCAGCCCGCCGGCGCTTTCGGCGCAGACATAGTCGTAATGCGTGGTCTCGCCGCGGATGACGCAGGCGAGCGCGAGATAGCCGTCGAAGCGCGCCTCGCGCGCGCCGCGCGCCTGGGCCTCGACCGCGAAGCGGATCGCCGCCGGAATCTCGAAGGCGCCGGGAACGGCGAAGCGCTCGTAGCTCGCCCCCGCGGCGTCGAGCGCGGCGATGGCCCCCTTCGCCAGCTCGTCGGAGATGTGGGCGTAGTAGCGCGCCTCGACGATCATGATGTGCGGCGCCTCCGCCATCAGCAGGTGCCTCCCGGGCGCTCGATCGGCCGCTGGCCGACGACGGCGAGACCGTAGCCCTCGAGGCCGACGATGGTGCGCTTGGTGTTGGAGAGCAGGATCATGTCGCGCACGCCGAGATCGAGCAGGATCTGCGCGCCGACGCCGTAGTTCCTGAGCTCTGCGCCGCCGATCGTCCGGCTCTCCATCAGGCTCGGCACGCGGTCCGACCAGCTGTTCGAGACCGGCTCGCGGATGAGCACGACGACGCCCCTGCCCTCGCGGCCGATCGCCTCCATCGCCCCCTGCAGCAGGCCGCCGCGATTGCCCTTGTCGTGGCCGAGCACGTCCTCGAGCACGTTCAGCGCATGCATGCGCACCAGCACCGGCTCCGGCGTCGCGATGTCGCCTTTGACCAGCGCGATATGCTCGACATTGCTGATCTTGTTGGCGTAGATGTGCATCCTGAAATCGCCGCCGAAGCGCGAGTGGAACGGCGTCTCGAGCTTGCGCTCGACGATGCGGTCGTGGCGCCGGCGATAGGCGATGAGGTCGGCGATGGTGGCGATCTTGAGCCCGTGGCGCTGCGCGAAGGCGACGAGCTCGGGCCGCCGCGCCATGGTGCCGTCATCGTTCATGATCTCGCAGATGACGCCGGACGGGTTGAGGCCGGCGAGCCGCGCGATGTCGACCGCCGCCTCGGTATGGCCGGTGCGCACCAGCACGCCACCGTCGCGCGCCATCAGCGGGAAGATATGGCCGGGGGTGACGATGTCCTGCGGGCCCTTGCCGCCGTCGATGGCGACGGCGACGGTGCGGGCGCGGTCCGGGGCGGAGATGCCGGTGGTGACGCCCTCGCGCGCTTCGATCGAGACGGTGAAGGCGGTCTGGAGCCGCGAGCTGTTGAGCTGCGGCATCAGCGGCAATCCCAGTTGCTCGACGCGCTGGCGGGTGAGCGCCAGGCAAATCAGGCCACGGCCGTGCTTGGCCATGAAGTTGATCGCGTCGGGCGTCGCCATCTGCGCCGGAATGACGATGTCGCCCTCGTTCTCGCGGCTCTCGTCGTCGACCAGGATGAACATGCGGCCGTTGCGCGCGTCCTCGATGATGTCCTCGATCGGCGAGACGACCTCGACGAAGCTCATGCGATGTCCTTTCCGAGGAGCCGGGCCACGTAGCGCGCGAGCACGTCGATCTCGAGATTGACGCGGTCGCCGACCGCGGCGGCGCCGAAGGTGGTCTTCGCCTGGGTATGCGGGATGATGTTGACGCCGAAACGCCGCCCGTCCACCTCGTTCACCGTGAGCGAGACGCCGTCGAGCGCCACGGCGCCCTTGGGCGCGATCGCCCGTTCGAATTCCGCCGGCACCTCGACGGTGAGGCGCACGGAATCGCCCTCGGGGCGCCGGCCGACGATCACGGCGACGGCGTCGACATGGCCGGTCAGGATGTGGCCGCCGAGCTCGTCGCCGAGCCGCAACGCGCGCTCCAGATTGACCGGCGTGCCGGCGCGCCAGGCGGCGAGCGTGGTGCGGCGCAGCGTCTCGGCCGAAGCCTGCACCGCGAACCAGCCCTCGCCGGTCTCGGTCACGGTAAGGCAGACGCCGGCGCAGGCGATCGACGCGCCGATGGCGATCGCGCGCGTATCATAGGCGCTGGCGATGGCAAAGCCGGTATCGCCGCCCGGCGTCACCGCGCGCACCCGGCCGACATCGCTGATGATCCCGGTGAACATGACGCCAGGAACTTAGAGCTTCCGCCGCCGCCTGTCACGCCGACGCGGCGGCGCGGCAGATGCCGGTCGAGGGGCTTTTCCTCGAGCGCAGGCTCGTCGATGCCGACGTTGCCGGCAATTTGACCGCGCGCCGCCGGATGAGATAGCGTTTTTGGGAACGCTCGCTTCGGAAAGGCATCCGTGCCGCGCATGCGCGATCTGCTCGCCACGTCCCTCACCGCTCCGCCGCGCGTCCGGCCGCTCGAGGGCGGCCTCGGCGCCGAGATGCTGGGGCTGCAGGTCGCCGCCGTCGATGATGTGGCGTTCCCGGGACTTTATGCCGCGTTTCTGAAGCACCAGCTGCTGCTCTTCCGCGACCAGAGCCTGCCGCCCGCCGCCCAGGTCGTCTTCGCCCGGCGGTTCGGCGAGGTGCAGGTGCATGTGATGGACCAGTATCACGCCAGCGAGCATCCGGAGCTCTACACGCTGTCGAACCTCGACGCGGCGGGCCAGCCGAGCGGCAGGCATCCCGATCGCGGCACGCTGGCCTGGCACACCGACGGCTCCTGGCGCCGCGTCACCGGCCAGGCCACCATGCTCTATGCCGAGCGGATTCCCTCCAGCGGAGGCGGGACCGAATTCGCCGATATGTATTCGGCGTATGACGCGCTCGACCCCGCCGAACAGGCGCGGCTCGCCGGCTGGCGCGCAATCCACAACCTGAATTTCTCGCGCGACCGCCGGCATGGCGAGGAGCCGCTGACCGAGGCCCAGCGCGAGGCGGTGCCGCCGGTCGACCATCCCATCGTGCGCACGCATCCCGAGACGGGGCGCAAATGCATCTTCCTCGGGGACCATGCCGAGACCATCCAGGGCATGGACTATGCGGCAGGGCGCGCCTTGGTCGAGGCGCTGAACGAGCGGATCGTCGCCGCGGCACGCATCTACCGCCATCGCTGGCGGCCCGGCGATTTCATGGTCTGGGACAACCGCTGCCTGCTGCATCGCGCCGAAAGCTACGATACCGCGCGCGAGCCGCGCGTCATCCGCCGCTGCACCGTCCTGGGCGAGGTGCCGTCGTAGGACCGCGGACCGGCCGGACGCCGGCGTCGGCCAGGAGCCGACTGCTTGCGCCCCGGCATGGCCCCGTCGGGACCGGCTCACCCGCGACGCTACCGGCGATTGTTCACCCCGCCTTGATTCAAATCATACCACCCCCGGTCGACCATAGGCATGCTTAGCTCGCCCGCCAGCCGACAGGAGGCGTCCCGATGGCCCACAAGCAAGTGTTGTTCCGCGCCGCCGCGCGCGAGAAGATCCTGCACGGTGCGACCCTGCTCTGCGACGCCGTGCGCGTGACGCTCGGCCCGAAATCGAAATCGGTGCTCATTCAGAAGAATTGGGGAGCGCCGATCGTCTGCAACGACGGCATGACGATCGCCAAGGAGTTCGACCTGCCGGATCCCGACGAGAATCTCGGCGCGCAGATGCTGAGGCAGGCGGCCGAGAAAACCGGCGACGCCGTCGGCGACGGCACGAGCACCTCGACGGTCCTCGCCCACGCCATCTTCGCCGACGGGCTGCGCAACGTCGTCGCCGGCGCCAGCGCCGTCGATCTCAAGCGCGGCATGGACCGCGCGGTCAAGGGTGCGGTCGACGCGCTCCGGGCGATGTCGCGTCCGGTCAAGACGCGCAAGGAGAAGGCGCAGGTGGCGACCATCTCGGCGCACAACGACCCGGCAATCGGCGAGCTTGTCGCCGAAGCGATGGAAAAGGTCGGCGGCGACGGCGTGATGACGGTCGAGGAATCCAAGACGACCGAGACCGTGCTCGACGTGGTCGAGGGCATGCGGTTCGACCACGGCTATCTCTCGCCCTACTTCATCACCAACGTCGAGAAGATGACCACCGAGCTCGAGGATCCCTTCATCCTGATCCACGAGAAGAAGCTTTCCAGCCTCCAGCCGATGCTGCCGCTGCTGGAGGCGGTGGTGCAGTCGGCGCGGCCGCTGCTGATCATCGCCGAGGACGTCGAAGGCGAGGTTCTGGCAACGCTGGTGGTGAACAAGCTGCGCGGCGGCTTGCGGGTCGCGGCGGTGAAGGCGCCGGGCTTCGGCGATCGACGCAAGGCGATGCTCGAGGATATCGCGGTGCTGACCGGCGGTCAGATGATCTGCGAGGAACTCGGGATCAAGCTCGAGAACGTCAATCTGTCCTCGCTCGGCCGGGCGCGACGCGTGGTCATCACCAAGGAGGACACCACCATCGTCGGCGGCGGGGGCAACAAGCTGGAGATCGACGGCCGCTGCAGTCAGATCCGACAGCAGATCGAGACGGCCACGTCCGACTACGACCGCGAGAAACTGCAGGAGCGGCTGGCGAAGCTCGCCGGCGGCGTGGCCGTCATTCGCGTCGGCGCCCCGTCGGAATCCGAGATGAAGGCGAAGAAAGAGGCGCTCGACGACGCGATCAGCGCCACCAAGGCGGCGGTCGCCGAAGGCATTGTGCCCGGCGGCGGCCTTGCCTTGCTGCGCTGCATCGACGCGGTCGCGCGGGAAGAGGAGAAGTGCACCGGCGACGAGCGGACCGGGGTGCAGATCCTGAAGCGAGCGCTCGAGGCGCCGACCCGCCAGATCGCCGAGAATTCCGCCGTCGACGGCGGCGTGGTGGTGGCACGCATGCTCTCGACCCAGGGCAATCAGGGCTTCGACGCCGCACGCAAGGAGTATGTCGACCTGGTCGAGGCCGGCATCGTCGATCCCACCAAGGTGGTGCGCGTGTCGCTCGAGAACGCGGTGTCGGTGGCCAGCGTCCTGCTGCTCACCGAAGTGACGATGACCGAGATCCCGGAAAAGAAGGAACGGGCGATCGAGCCGGAAATGGCGATGTAGGAAGCCAGGGCGCGGTCGCCTCGCCGGTCACCGCCGCCGCAACGTCTCCAGCACGTCTTCGCCCACCGTCTCGAGCGCGACGCGCTCGAAGCGCCGCGCCTCGGCGAGCTCCGCCAGGCCGAAGCCCGCCACCGCCGGAATGCCGTCGCCGCCGATGAGCAGCGGCGCGCGGAACCAGGCAAGCCGGTCGACGAGGCCGGCGCGCAGCAGCACCGCCGCGAGGGTCGAGCCGCCTTCCACCAGCACGCGCGTCAGGCCGCGCCGGCCGAGCTCGTGGAAGGCGGCGTTCATGTCGACCATGTGCGCCGCCGTCGCCGGCACCTCGATCAGCTCGACGCCGCAGCTCGCGAGCGCCTCGCGCCGCGCCGCGTCGCCGTGGCGCAAGGTGATGAACCAGGTCGGCACCTGCCGGGCCTCGGCGACGACCCGCGCGGTCAGCGGCACGTTGAGGCGGCTGTCGAGCACGATGCGCACCGGGCTGCGATGGTCGAGGCCGGGCAGCCGGCAAGTGAGCAGCGGATCATCGGTGATCACCGTGTTGCTGCCGATCATCACGGCATCGTGGCTTGCGCGCAGCAGATGGGCGCGGTCGCGCGCCAGCTCGCCGGTGATCCAGCGGCTCTCGCCTGTCGAGGTGGCGAGCTGTCCGTCGAGCGAGGTGGCGAGCTTCAGCGTGACGAGCGGCCTTCCCTGGCGCAGACGCAAGAAGAAGCCGGCGTTGATCTCCTCCGCCTCGGCGGCGCCAAGCCCCACCCGCACCTCGATGCCGGCATCGCGCAGCCGGGCGATGCCCTGGCCCGAGACGCGGGGATCGGGATCCTCGACCGGCACCACCACGCGCGCGACGCCGCCGGCGACGAGCGCGTCGGTGCAGGGCGGCGTCTTGCCCCAGTGGCAGCACGGCTCGAGGCTGACATAGGCGGTGGCGCCGCGCGCCGCGGCACCGGCGCGCTCCAGCGCCTCGGTCTCGCCGTGGGGGCGCCCGCTCGGCTGGGTCCAGCCGCGGCCGACGACGCGCCCGTCCTTGACCAGCACGCAACCCACCGCCGGGTTCGGCCAGACCGAACCCAGGCCCCGCCGCGCCAGCGCCAGCGCCGCCTTCATGTGGCCGAGATCGTCCACGCCGTTGCCGCCTAGCCGTCGCTGTCGACGGTATTGCCGAGTCGGCCGACGAATTGGCCGAAATCCTTGGCCTCGCGGAAATTGCGGTAGACCGAGGCGAAGCGCACATAGGCCACCTGGTCGAGCGAGGCCAGCGCCTCCATGGCGAGTTCGCCGATGAGCTCGCTCGGGATGTCGGTCTCGCCGGAGCTTTCCAGCTGGCGCACGATCGAGTTGATCACGCGCTCGACGCGCTCGGGCTCGACCGGACGCTTCCGCAGCGACACCTGGATCGAGCGCGCCAGCTTGTCGCGGTCGAAGGGCTCGCGCTGGCCGTTCTTCTTGACGACGGTGAGCTCGCGCAGCTGCACGCGCTCGAAGGTGGTGAAGCGCGCGGCGCAGTTCGGGCAGAGCCGCCGTCGGCGGATCGCGGCGCGGTCGTCGGTCGGCCGCGAATCCTTCACCTGAGTATCTTCCGATCCGCAGAACGGACAGCGCATCGCTTCCTCCCCTCGCGACTTCTGCGGCGCTCAGCCGGGATAGACCGGGAAGCGGGCGCAGAGCGCGCCCACCTTCCGCCGCACCGCCGCCTCGACCGCGTGATTGTCGTCGCCCTTGGCGGCAAGCCCGTCGAGCACCTCGGCGATCAGCGCGCCGACCTGGCGGAACTCCGCCTGGCCGAAGCCGCGCGTCGTCGCCGCCGGGCTGCCCAGGCGGATGCCCGAGGTCACCGTCGGCTTCTCGGGATCGAAGGGGATGCCGTTCTTGTTGCAGGTGATGCCGGCGCGCTCGAGAGCCGCCTCGGCAAGCTTGCCAGTAATCCGCTTCGGCCGGAGATCGACCAGCATGAGGTGGGAATCGGTGCCGCCGGAGACGATGGCAAGGCCGCTCGCGGCGAGGCTCGCGGCGAGCGCGCGCGCATTCTCCAGCACGGCGCGGGCATAGGCCTTGAATTCCGGCATGAGCGCCTCACCCAGCGCCACCGCCTTGGCGGCGATGACATGCTCGAGCGGCCCACCCTGCAGCCCCGGGAAGACGGCGCTGTTGAGCTTCTTGCCGAGCTCCTCATCGTTGGCGAGGATCATGCCGCCGCGCGGGCCGCGTAGCGTCTTGTGCGTCGTCGTCGTCACCACATGGGCGTGCGGCAGCGGGCTCGGGAAGACGCCGCCGGCGACGAGCCCGGCGAAATGCGCCATGTCGACCATCAGTACCGCGCCGACCTCGTCGGCGACGCGGCGGAAGCGGGCGAAATCGATGGTGCGCGAATAGGCGGAGCCGCCGGCGATGATGAGCTTCGGCTTCTCGGCGCGCGCCACGCTCTCGAGCTGGTCGTAATCGATGATCGCCGTGTCGCGGCGCACGCCGTAGCTGACCACGCGGAACCACTTGCCGGAGATGTTGACCGGCGAGCCGTGCGTCAGGTGCCCGCCCGCGGCGAGATCCATGCCCATCACGGTGTCGCCGGGCTTGAGGCAGGCGAGGAAGACCGCCTGGTTGGCCTGCGAGCCCGAATGCGGCTGGACGTTGGCGAAGGCGCAGCCGAAAAGCCGCTTGGCACGGTCGATGGCGAGCTGTTCGGCCTGGTCGACGAACTCGCAGCCGCCATAGTAGCGCCGGCCGGGATAGCCTTCCGCGTATTTGTTGGTGAGCACCGAGCCCTGCGCCTCGAGCACGGCGCGCGAGACGATGTTCTCCGACGCGATCAGCTCGATCTGGTCGCGCTGGCGCTGCAGCTCGCGGCCGATCGCGGCGGCGATCTCGGGATCGCGCTCGGCCAGCGAGGCGGTGAAGAAGCGGTCGGACAGGGCGAGGTCGGCGGCGGTGCTGCGGGAGGACATGGCGGGGACCTGGTGTGGGTGGCGCGGGGCGGGCGATCAGGAGAGCTTGGCGACGCGACGCGCATGGCGGCCGCCGTCGAAGCCGGTGGTGAAGAACGTCCTGAGGCAATCCTTGGCGAGCTCCGGGCCGAGGATGCGGCCGCCGAGCACGAGGACGTTGGCGTCGTTATGTTGGCGCGCGAGCCGGGCGGTCAAGGCGTCGTGGACGAGCGCGCCGCGCAGCTCGCGATGGCGGTTGACGGCGATCGACATGCCGATGCCGGTGCCGCAGACCAGCACGCCGCGCTGGGCGCGTCCCTCGCGCAGCGTCGCCGCCAGCGTCTCGGCCATGTCGGGATAGTCGACCGCGTCCGAGTTCATCGTGCCGAGATCGAGCACGGCGAAGCCGAGCGCACGCAGCTCCGGCACCAGGATACTTTTCAGATCGAAGCCGCCATGATCGGCAGCGATGGCGACCGTTTCGGACATCGACATCGGCGGGGAACGAATTGCGGCGTGATCCTACCAGATGTCGCGGTGGCATGCCAGCCGCCTACCATTCGTCGCGTCGACGCCTGTTTCTTGCTGTCATTTCCTCGCGACCGCGAAGTGGACGGACGGAGCCGGCCGACTAAAACGCGCCGGCATGTCCCAACATCTTTACCACTGCGACGGTGATATTGCCGTTTCGTCTTGCCGATCTTGGCTCTCGCCGGTCCATCTCGGTTTTTCCTAGTCTTCATTATTCTTGTGCCAAGTGGTTTTGATTGACACGAGAAATCCTCCCTGCAATCATGCCGATGAATTCTCGTACTTCATTGGGGGGCTTCGGTAATGGCCGAACTAACACCGAATAAGGTGTCAGACGAGGAATTGCTGCGCATGACGGCGGAGGTGGTGGCCGCATACGTCCGCAACAACTCACTGCCCACGGGGCAGCTCGCCGACGTGATCAGCGCCGTCTACCTGTCGCTGAAGGCGCTCGAGGGCAAGGGGGGAGAGGCGAAGGCGGAGCCGCTGAAGCCGGCGGTGCCGGTGCGCAAATCGATCACGCCGGACTATCTCGTCTGCCTCGAGGACGGCAAGAAGCTGAAGATGCTGAAGCGGCATCTGCGCTCGACCTACAACATGACGCCCGACGAATATCGACAGAAATGGAGCCTCCCGGCCGACTACCCCATGGTCGCGCCGAACTACGCGCAGCAGCGCTCCGCCTTCGCCAAGAAGATCGGGCTCGGCCGCGGCACCGGCCGCCAGGCGGGCAAGCGCGCCGCCGCGGTCAAGAAATAGCGGCCGTCCGTGACGGGGTGACGCGGCGCCGACAGCGCGCTAGCCTGAACCGCGTGTTTCAGCGGGGAGCG
>JASHTP010000033.1 GCA_030040495.1 Alphaproteobacteria bacterium | reverse complement strand
GCCGATGCGGTCCGCGCGCCGGAAGGGCGGCCGCAAGACCGGCGGACCGGGGAACGGCCAGGGGCGGACCGATGCCGGCCGCCGCGGAGAAGGGCATGATCTAGGGCACGCGACCTAAGGTTCGGCCGAGTCTAGCAGCCGCTCCCGAAGCGGTGCAAATGCCGCCGCGGCGCGATTTTGTCGCGCCCCGCCCAGCGGGCTAGTGCTGGGTGGCGAGCGCGCGCGCCAGCTGGCTCAGCGCCTCCTGATGGCGCTCGTTCGGGATCTGGGCGAAATTCCGCGCCAGCTCCAGGCACATGCGCTCGCGCTGGCCGACCGGCCGCCCGCTCTGATCGTCGAGCCCGTCGAAGAAGTAGCTGATCGGCACGCTCAGCACGCGGGCGATCTCGAACAGCCGGCCGGCGGAGACCCGGTTGATGCCGCGCTCGTATTTGTGCGCCTGCTGATAGGTCACGCCGATGAGGTCGGCGAGCTGCTGCTGGGTGAGGCCGAGCATGATGCGCCGTTCCCTTATCCGGGCGCCGACATGGTGGTCGATTTCCTGTGTCCGGCCGGTGCTTCGCTTCAGTTCGGTTGCGCTCATGGTTCGATGTCACGGCAAGAGGATGAAGGGGCGGTCCGCCGCAAGGCGCCCGAAACGCCGTCAGCATAACGTGCAAGCAAGATTTTAAGGTGCGTCTCGCCGGGACGATGCAGCTCGGTGATTTCCGTGCGACGTCCCGGCCTGGAGTAGAAGGTAGGCATGGCGGGCGGCGACTTCAACCGGATTTCGCCGCGCGATCACTGGAGGCGCCGTTTCGAGGATTTCCCGAATACCGGGGGCCGGGCGCGAGGCGGGCCGGATCTGCTGGATCAATCCTTGACGCCCTGCGTCAATCTTGGGGCGCGCTCGGGGCCGGGGCCGAACCGGCGCGGCGCGCCCGCGCCCGTCTGCCGCGCCCGGCACCTCGTCCTGCGCATGGCTGGCCGTCGCTGCTGCCGTTTGACAGGACCCGTGGCGAACGGTAAACGAGCGCCTTACCCTGATCGGTCCGGATTCTCATCGCCATGCCGCGTGTTTCGATCGGCGATTGCCATCTCTACTACGAGCGGCACGGCGGCGGCTTCCCGGTTCTTTTCGTCAGCGGGCTCAACGGGGCCGCCGGCTATTGGCGCGACCAGGTGGCGGGCTTCGCCAAACGCTTCGAGGTGGTGCTGCACGACCATCGCGGGGTCGGCCAGAGCGACCACAGCCGCATCTCCTACACTGTCGAGCGCCTCGCCGACGACGTCGTCCGGCTGATGGATGCGCTCGCCATCGACCGGGCGCATCTCGTCGGCCACTCGACCGGCGGCGCCATCGCCCAGGTGCTCGCCCTCGAGCATCCCGAGCGGCTCGCCAGCATGGTGGTCGCCGCGAGCTGGACCAAGGCGGATGCCTATTTCCGCCGCCTCTTCGCGCTGCGCAAGGAGATCCTCGCGCGCCTGGGTCCGCCGACCTACCTGCAGGCTGCGACCCTGCTGCTCTATCCGTCGTTCTGGATCGCGCGCAACAACGAGAAGCTGCGCCAGCTCGAGGCCCAGGCGCTCGCCACCTTCCCGCCTCCCGAGATCGTGATGAGCCGCATCGACGCGATCCTGGCCTTCGACCGGACATCCGAGCTCGCGCGCATCCGCACGCCGGCGCTCATCGTCGCCGCCCAGGACGACATCGTCACCCCGGCCTATTTCTCCGAAGAGCTGGCGCGCCTCATTCCCGGCGCCGAGGCCAAGTTCTTCGCGCAAGGCGGCCATTGCTTCACCCAGGTCATGGCGCGCGAATTTAACCAAGCCGTGCTCCCCTTCCTGGAGGCGCACACGCCCTCCTAAAGAGGGCGATTCGTTGCTTGCGACTTAAGCTTTCATAAAGTGGTTCATACTACGCTCGACGGTAGGTTCGCGGGTCGACGCCATGGTTCGGTGATCGCCCGAATCTTTCAGTGAGCGCCTGGAATTATGCCCCCGGACGAGAACGACGTGCCGCATCGCCTGGAGGCCGCGCTCACCGCCGCGGGCGATGTCGCCTATGACTGGGACCTCACCACCGACGCCATCCACTGGCACGGCTCGGTCGCCGCGATGCTCGGCGTCGCCGACGCCGGCGCCGTCGCCACCGGGCGCGCGCTTGCCGGCCGGCTCAATCCCGACGATCTCCTGCTGCGCCAGCAGCGGCTGAACGCGCACTGGACGCGCCGCGCCACCTTCGACTGCGAGTTCCGCGTCCGCGCCGAGAATGGCGGCTTCGCCTGGGTGCATGACCGCGGCACCGCGGTCTTCGACGCCAGCGGCCGGCCGATCCGCATGCACGGCGTCTGGCGGCTGATCACCGGCCGCAAGGCGCAGGAGCTGCGCCTCGAGCATGCCGCCAACTACGACGACCTCACCGGCCATTTCAACAAGAAGCGACTGCGCGAGGCGCTCGACCACATCGTCTCGTCCAGCCTGCGCTCGGGCAGCGCCGGGGCCTATCTCGCCGTCGGCATCGACAAGCTCACCGCGGTGAACGACGCGTTGGGATACGAGGCGGCCGACGCGGTGATCGTCGCCGTCGGCCAGCGGCTCGACCGCTGTCTCCGGGTGAGCGACGTCATCGGCCGCGTCGGCGGCGACCGTTTCGGCATCGTGCTCGCCAACTGCCCCGAGGAGCATGTTGCCGTCGCGGCCGAGAAGATCCTCTCGGCGGTGAGCCACGTGCCGATCATGACCGCGTCGGGCCCGGTCTATGTCACGGTGTCGATCGGCAGCGCCACCTTCCCCGAGCAGGCCAAGACCTCCTACGAGGTGATGACCCGCGCCGAGACCGCGCTCGCCGAGGCCAAGCGCGCCGGGCGCAACTGCTTCATCCCCTACCGCCTCTCCGAGGAGCAGCGCCGCCAGCACCGGATGGGCATGGCGCTGGGCGAGCGCGTGCAGCGCGCGCTGCGCGAGAACCGGCTGGTCTTCGCCTATCAGCCGGTGGTGGATGCCGACACCGGCGCCGTCGACTATTACGAATGCCTGCTGCGCATGCTCGGCGAGGACGGCTCGGTGATCTCCGCCGGCGAGTTCGTGCCGCTCATCGAGCAGCTGGGATTCATCCGCGTCATCGACCGCTACGTGCTGGAGAAGGCGGTGGCGGAGGTGGCGGCCAATCCCGGCATCCGCCTCGGCTTCAACATCTCCGGCCTCACCGCCACCGACTATGCCTGGCTGCGCGCCGTCACCACCTTGCTCAAGGGCGAGGGCGAGGCGGCGAGTCGGCTCGTGGTCGAGATCACCGAGACGGCGGCGCTGCACGACATCGAGGAGTCCGCGCGTTTCGTGGGATCGCTGCGCACGCTGGGCTGCCGCATCGCGCTCGACGATTTCGGCGCCGGCTTCACCTCGCTGCGCCATCTGCAGGCGCTGGCCGTCGACACCGTCAAGATCGACGGCTCCTTCGTGCGCAATCTCGGCCAGAACTACGACAACCAGGTGTTCCTGCGTCATCTCGTCGGGCTCGCCAACGGCCTCGGCCTCAACACGGTCGCCGAATGCGTCGAGACCGCGCACGAAGCCTCGATCCTGCGCCGCGAAGGCGTGGGCTTCCTCCAAGGCTACTATTTCGGCAAGCCGTCGATCGAGAAGCCCTGGCTCAAGACGGATGCCGCCCGGCGCGAAGCCAAGGCCGGCTGACCGCTCCTTCGGCCGCCGGTTCGACGACGCGGACGATCAGCTCATCCACCAGCCGAAAGCGTCATGGCCGGGCCGCCCGAAGGGGGCGTCCCGCCCATCCACGGGTGCAGCGCAACGGTCGCAAGACGCGGATGCGCGGGACAAGCCCGCACATGACGCTGGAGCCGTCGAGCGCAAAATTCCGGCTTGCCGCGCGATCGACCCCGCCTACTCCTTCTTCTCCTTGCTCAAGGCGTCGATCTGCTGCTGCAGCGCGTTGAGCTTGTCGGTGAGCTCCTTGAGGCTCGCTTCCGAGGGCGGCTCCGCCGGCTTCTCCGTCGCTTTCTCGGCGGCGGGCGCGGGCGGCGTCGGCGCCGCGGGCGGGGTGGGGAAGGGTGAGAACATCTTCATCGTCTTCTCGAAGAGCGCCAGATTCTGCTTGCCCATCTCCTCGAGCGGGCCGAAGGGGAAGAGGCCGCCGAAGGCGTCCTGCAGGCTCTTGCGCATCTGCTCCTGATTGCGCGCGAAGGTCGCCATGGCGTGATCGAGATAGCGCGGCACCAGCCATTGCAGATTGTTGCCGTAGAGCCCGATGAGCTGGCGCAGGAAGCTGATCGGCAGCAAATTCTGCCCTTTCTGCTCCTCCTCGACGATGATCTGCGTCAGCACCGCGCGGGTGATCTCCTCGCCGCTCTTGGCGTCGTAGACGACGAACTCGTGCCCGCCCTTGACCATGTGCGCGAGGTCGTCGAGCGTCACGTAGCTGCTCGTCGCCGTGTTGTAGAGCCGGCGGTTGGCGTATTTCTTGATGACCACCGGGGGCGTTTGTGCGCCGCCTTGCTCGTCCATGTTCCCGCGTCCCCGCCGCCTCCGCTCCGGTGCGGCTCTTGGTGAAAAATTGAGCATATCAGCATTCTTGCCACGATGCTGCAATGCCGAAAGGCGGCCGCCTCCGCTGGCCTTTGCCGCTGCCCGCCGATATACTCCGCCGCCATGGCGGAACCGCCGGACCTTGCCAGCCTGGCCAAGAGGTATGTGGACCTATGGCAGGAGCAGCTGATCGCCATGGCGGCCGATCCCGACCTTGCCGAGAGCCTCGCGCGCCTGCTGGCCGGCCTGGCGCCTGTCGGCTGGCCGCGCCCGGCCGCCGCCGCGGATGACGGCGCCGCGTCTGGGGCCGCGGCCGCTGCCGCTCCATCTGGCCAGCGCGGCGACGCTGTGGATGAGCTCGCGCGCCGCCTTGCCGCTGCTGAGCAGCGGCTCGCTGCCCTGGAGGCCGGAGCTCGCTCCCGCGGCCGGGGCGCTCCGGCAAAGCCTCGCAAGCGTCGCCGCTGAGGATTTCGCCGCCGCCGTCGATGCCGAGCTGCGCGCCCGCAGCGACAGCTTCCTCACCGGGCTCGAGCGCTACCGCCACCATCCCTACCGCCGCGCGCTCCCCGAGCCGTCGGTGCTGTGGCAGGAGGGGTCGACCCGCCTCCTCGACTATGCCCCCGGCGGCGGCGCGCCGCTGCTGGTGGTGCCCTCCCTCATCAACCGCGCCTACATCCTCGATCTCGCGCCCGACAAGAGCCTGCTGCGCTTTCTCGCCGGCGCGGGGTTCCGGCCGCTGCTGGTCGATTGGGGCAAGCCGGGTGCGCTCGAGCGCGGCTTCGACCTCACCGCCTATACCGTGGGCCGGCTCGAGCAGGCGGC
>JASHTP010000403.1 GCA_030040495.1 Alphaproteobacteria bacterium | reverse complement strand
TCGTCGGCGAGCCCGTTCGCGCCGATGGTCGCGGCGAGGCAGAAGCCGATATCCTGTTCGTAGAGCATGGGCATCCCTGCGTTCCCTCACCTCCGCCGCCGAAGCCCGGGCGGCCTACTCGCCGCCGGGCGGCACCTCCTTGGCGCCGGGCAGCTGCTCCGGCGCGCCCACGACGACGAAGGAGAGCTGGTCCGGATCGAACAGGCGGTGGGCGACGCGCTTCGCGTCCTCGAGCGTCACGGCGTCGATGAGCGCGTTGCGGCGGTCGAGATAGTCGATGCCGAGCCCGTCGCGCTGGACGGCGACGAGGAGCGAGGCGATGTGCGCCGTCGAATCGAAGCCGAGGGCGAAAGACCCGGTCAGGTAGGTCTTGGCGTCCTGCAGCTCCTGCGGCGTCGGCCCCGCCTCGCGCATGCGGCGCCATTCGGCGCGGATGATGTCGATCGATTGCGCGACGCGGCTGTTCTCGGTGGCGACGCCGCCGAGGATGAGGCCGGCCTGGCGATAGGGGTCGAGCGCGCTGTAGACGGAATAGGCGAGGCCGCGCTTCACCCGCACCTCGTCGGTGAGCCGCGAGGAGAAGCCGCCGCCGCCGAGGATGTGGTTGTCGACATAGGCGGCGTACCAGTCGGGATCGTCGCGCTTGATGCCGGGCTGGCCGAAGGTGACCACGCTCTGCGGGATCGCCATCCGCGCCAGCAGCAGCGGCGCCTTGGCGCGGACGGCGGTCTCGGGCACGTCGTCCGGCGCGGCATGGGCGGGGAGATCGCCGAAGCTCCGGTCGAGCAGCGCCTTGAGCGTCTCCGGCGTGATGTCGCCGACGACGCCGATGATCATGTCGTCCTTGGCGAAGCGGCGCTTGACCAGCGCCCGCAGGTCCTCGGCGCCGATGCGGGCGATGGTTTCCGGCGTGCCCTGGCGCGGCCGCGCATAGGGATGGTCGCCGAAGGCGTTCTCGAGCCAGAGCCGGCCGGCGACATGTTGCGGCCGGCGCTGCTCGCGCGCGAGCTCGTCGAGGAGCTGGCCCTTGACGCGCGCCAGCGAAGTCTCGTCGAAGCGCGGCGCGGTGAGCGCGAGGTGCAGCAGCTCCAGCGACGGCGCGAGATTGGCGGTGATGCTGCGCAGCCTCGCGTCCATGTCGTCCTCGCCGACGCCGAAGTCGAGCGACGCGGCGAGATCCTCGAGCTTGCCCTGGAAGGCCTGGCTGTCGAGCGTGCCGGCGCCCTCGTCGAGGAGATCGGCGGCGAGCGCGGCGAGGCCGGCCTTGTCGGCGGGATCGAGCGCGGCGCCGCCGCGGAAATCGACGTCGAAGGTCACCACCGGCACGCTGTGGTCCTCGACCAGCCAGGCGGCGATGCCGCCGGGGCTGGTGACCGCCTGCACCTTGGTCGCCGCCCCGGCCGGCGCCGCGGCGAGGAGGAAAGCGCAGGCCAGCGCGGCGACGAGCGCGCGCGGCGCGGCGCTCAAGAGGTCGGCTCCGGCAGCAGCACGCCGGTGACGGCGGTAGCGTCGTGGATGACGAGGCGCGCCGCGGCGTCGACCTCGTCGAGCGTCACCGCGCCGATGCGCTGCGGCCAGCTCTCGACCTCGTCGAGGCTGCGGCCGGTGGCGAGGGCGGCGCCGACGATCCGCGCCGGCCCCATCAGGCTGTCGCGGGCATAGACCGCCGCCTGCTGCATGCGCCGCTTGGCGCGGTCGACCTCCTCCTGGGTCAGCCCGTCCTTCAGCGCCGCCTTGATCTCGGCCTCGAACGCCGCCTCGAGCTCGGCGATGGCGACGCCCTTGCGCGGCGTCATGGAGAAGCCGAAGCTGGCGAGGTCGCGCACGCCGGGGTCGTAGAAGGCGCCGGCGTCGAGCGCGACCTTCTTCTCCAGCACCAGCGCGCGATAGAGCCGCGAGGTGGCGCCGCCGCCGAGCACCTCGGCCAGCACCTGCAGCGCGTAGGCATACTGCTTCTCGCCGGCGCGATAGCTCGGCGCGAGGTAGGAGCGGCTCCAGCTCGGCTCGCCGGCGCGCGGGCTCTTCATCACCAGGCGCGTCGCCGCCACCTTGGGCGGCTCCTCGGCGCGGTTGCGCTCCGGCACCGGCCGCGCCGGGATCGGCCCGTAATATTTCTCGGCGAGGCCGCGCACCTGGTCGAGGGTGACGTCGCCGCCGATCACCAGGACGGCGTTGTTGGGCGCGTACCAGGCGCGATAGAAGGCGAGCGCGTCCGCGGTGGTGAGCCCGCGCATCTCGTGCTCCCAGCCGATGACCGGGTTGTGGTAGGGGCTGTTGAGGTAGAGCGCGGCCTCGATCTGCTCGTCGAGCAGCGCCGACGGGCTGTTGTCGATGCGCGAGCGCCGCTCCTCGAGAATGACGCCGCGCTCGGGCAGCACCACCTCGTCGCTCAGCACCAGCCCGGTCATGCGCTCGCTCTCCAGCTTCATGACGAGCGCGAGCCGGTCGGCGGCGACGTTCTGGTAGAAGGCGGTGTAGTCGGCGGTGGTGAAGGCGTTCTCGCGGCCGCCATTCTGCGCCACGATGCGCGAGAAGCCGCCGGGCGGCGTCTCCCTGGTGCCCTTGAACATGAGGTGCTCGAGGAAATGCGCGAGCCCGGTCTTGCCGCGATGCTCGTCCGCGGAGCCGACCTTGTAGAAGATCATCTGCGTCACGATCGGCGCGCGGTGGTTCTCGATCACCACCACCTGCAGCCCGTTGGCGAGCGTGAAGCTCTCGGCGCCGAACTCCTTCGCCGCCTCGGCCCGCGCCGCCGCGGGCGGCAGGAGCAGCAGCAGGATGAGAAGCCTCGGCAGCAGCGCTTTCGCCACGGTTTCCTCCCGGCGGCGCCGGCGATCAGGGCGCGATCAGAAGGTTCCCACCAGAGACGGCGGCTTGGTGCGTTCGATGATCGGGGCGCCGGTGAGGCCGGGCTGCGTCGGGGGGGCGTTGGCCGCGGCCTGGCTGCCCTTCAGCCGCTGCGCCTCTTGCGTCGGGTCGATCACCTGGTCGTTCGGCCCGAGCGGGGTCGCGGGGCCGCGCCAGAACAGCAGCTTGTCGACGAAGCTGTCTTGGGCCCGGCCGTTGTCGGCCTGCGCCTCGCGGGCGATGACCTCGCGGATGTCGGGCGTGGCCTGGGCCGCGCCGGCCTGCTGCAGCAGCGCGTTCTCGCCCGCGCTGCGCTCGGCCGAGCCGGGCATCATCGCCTCCTGGCCGCCGGCGCGGAAGATGGTCTGCTTCGCCTGATCGGTGGGCGAGACCTCCTGCGTCGGCGCCGCGCCGGGCCGCGGCGGGCGCAGGGCATAGTCCGGCGGAATGGCGAGCGGCGCGCCGGAGGTCACGGTGAACTCGTCCGGAATGCTCTTTTCCAGGCCGATCGCGCGGTTGAAGGAGTCGCAGCCGCCGAGCGACAGCGCGGCGAGCGCCAGGGCGGAATAGAAAACGGCAGAGAATCGCATCGACACCAATCCGGCTCCGTCACCCCTAATTAGCCGCTTTGGCGCGCGCCAGCAAGCTGTCCAGCACCATCAGGCCGACCCCGACGGTGATCGCCGCGTCGGCCAGGTTGAAGACGTAGAAATGCCACCCTTCGACATGGAAGTCGAGGAAATCGACGACCGCGCCGCGCCACAGCCGGTCGACGACATTGCCGAGGGCGCCGCCGATGACGAGGCCGATGGCGAGCGCCAGCAGCCCCGCGCCGACGCGCCGGAGCCAGACGACGAGCCCGGCGACGATGATTGCGGCAAGCACGGTGAAGATCGCGGCGTTGAGGCGGGTGTCGTTGTTGAAGAGGCCGAAGCTCATGCCGCGGTTCCAGGTCAACGCCAGGTTCAGGAACGGCGCCACCGGCAGGACTCGCTCGCCCGGCCGCGCGGCGAAGAGCGCCAGGATCCACAGCTTGCTCAGCTGGTCGGCGACCGCGACGAAAAGCGCCGCGGCGAGCCCGCGCCCGAGCATCAGTGCTGCGCCTCGACCGCGTCGGCGCAGCGCCGGCAGAGCTCGGCATGCGCCGGCACGCTGCCGACCTCCGGCAGGACGCGCCAGCAGCGCTGGCACTTCTCGCCCGGCGCCGCCCCGACCGTCACGGCGACGCCGGCGACATCGGGCAGCGTGAAGGCGCCGGCGGGCGCCGGCCCGGCGGCCAGCGTCCCCTCCGAGGCGATGCAGATCTCGGCGAGGTCGAGACCGTCGAGCGCCGCGACATAGGCCGGCTCGGCGAAGACCGCGACGCTCGCCTGCAGGCTCGAGCCGATGCGCTTGCCCGCGCGCTCCAGCTCGAGCGCGCCGGTGACGACGCGGCGGAGATCGCGCACGCGCCGCCATTTCTCGCCGAGCGCATCGTCGCGCCATTCCGGCGGCACCTCGGCATAGGTGACGAGATGGACGCTGCTCTCGGGCCCGTCGCCGTGGCGGCAGAGCCAGGACTCTTCGGCGGTGAAGCACAGCACCGGCGCGAGCCAGCGCACCAGGCAGTCGAAGGTTCGGTCGAGCACGGTGCGCGCGGCGCGGCGGCGCGGCGCGTCCGGCCGGTCGCAATAAAGCGAATCCTTGCGCACGTCGAAGTAGAAGGCGGAGAGGTCGACGGCGCAGAAATTGTGCAGCGCCGTGAACATGGTGTGGAAGTCGTAGGCCTCGGCGCTGGCGCGCACCAGCGCGTCGAGCTCGGCGAGGCGGTGCAGCACGAAGCGCTCGAGCTCGGGCATGGCGGCGGCCGGCACGCGCTCCGCCGCGGAGAAGCCGGCGAGATTGCCGAGGAGATAGCGCAAGGTGTTGCGCAGCCTGCGATAGGCGTCGGCCTGGTATTTCAGGATCTCGGCGCCGATGCGCTGATCCTCGGTGTAGTCGGTCGAGACCACCCAGAGGCGCAGGATGTCGGCGCCGCTCTGGTCGACGATCTCCTGCGGCGCGATGAAGTTGCCGAGCGACTTCGACATCTTGCGCCCCTGCTCGTCGAGCGTGAAGCCATGGGTGAGCACGGCGTCGTAGGGCGCGCGGCCGCGCGTGCCGCAGGATTCCAGCAGCGAGGAATGGAACCAGCCGCGATGCTGGTCGGAGCCTTCGAGATAGAGCGAGGCGGGCCACTGCAGATCCGGCCGGGTCTCGAGCACGAAGGCATGGGTCGAGCCGCTGTCGAACCAGACATCGACGATGTCCATGACCTGCTCGTAATCCGCGGCATTGCGGTTGCCGAGAAAGCGCTTGGGGTCGGAGGAGTACCAGGCGTCGGCGCCCTCGCGCTCGAACGCCTCGGCGATGCGGTCGATGACGCCCTGGTCGCGCAGCAGCTCGCCCGAGCGCCTGTCGACGAAGACGGCGATCGGCACGCCCCAGGCGCGCTGGCGCGAGACCACCCAGTCGGGCCGCGTCTCGATCATCGAGCGGATGCGGTTCTCGCCCTGGGGCGGGATCCAGCGCGTCGCGGCGATGGCGTCGAGCGCCTTCTGCCGCAGCCGGTTCGTCTCCATGCTGATGAACCATTGCGGCGTGTTGCGGAAGATGAGCGGCGCCTTCGAGCGCCAGGAGTGCGGATAGGAGTGGACGAGCTTGCCCTGCCCGAGCAGCCCGCCGGCGGCGCGGATCGCGGCGATGACCGCGCCGTCGGCGTCGCCCGGCTTGCCGTCGGGCCGGTAGACGCGGCGGCCGGCGAAGAGCGGCACGTGCGGATAATAGGTGCCGTCGCCCGCCACCGTCTGCGGCACCTCGATGCCGTGCTTGACGCCGAGCTCCCAGTCGTCGGCGCCGTGGCCCGGCGCGATATGGACGAAGCCGGTGCCGTCGGCGTCGGTGACGAAACCGCCCGGCAGCAGCGGCACCTCGAAGCCGTAGCCCTGCGCGTGCAGCGGATGGCGGCAGAGGGTGCCGGCGAGCTCGTCGCCCTTGAAGGCGGCGAGCACGACGCCGCCGATGCCGAGCTCCTGCTCGAGCGCCGGCAGGCGCTTCAGCGCGACGACGAGCTTCTCGCCGACGCGCGCGAGGCCGCTCTCGCCGGCGGAGGTGACGTCGACGAGCACGTATTCGAGGTCATGGCCGTAGGCGACGGCGCGGTTGCCGGGCAAGGTCCAGGGCGTCGTCGTCCAGATCACCACCGACGCGCCGGCGAGCTCGGGGCGCGAGGGATGGGCGACCGGGAAGCGCACCCACACCGTCGTCGAGGCGTGGTCGTGATACTCGATCTCCGCCTCGGCGAGCGCGGTCTCCTCGACCACCGACCACATCACCGGCTTCGAGCCGCGATAGAGCCCGCCATTCATCACGAACTTGCCGATCTCGCGCACGATCTGCGCCTCGGCGGCGAAGCTCATGGTGGTGTAGGGATGGTCCCAGTCGCCGATCACGCCGAGGCGCTTGAACTCCTCGCGCTGGACGTCGACCCAGCGGGCGGCGAAGTCGCGGCACTCCTTGCGGAACTGGACGATGGGCACCTCGTCCTTCGACTTCTTCCGGGCGCGGTACTCCTCCTCGATCTTCCACTCGATCGGCAGCCCGTGGCAGTCCCAGCCGGGCACGTAGTTCGCGTCCTTGCCGAGCATGTGCTGGGCGCGGTTCACCACGTCCTTCAGGATCTTGTTGAGCGCGGTGCCGAGATGGATGTTGCCGTTGGCATAGGGCGGCCCGTCATGGAGGATGAATTTGGGCCGGCCCGCGGCGATCGCGCGCTGGCGCCGCCAGAGCTCGATGCGCGCCCAGCGCTCGAGCAGCAGCGGCTCGCGCTTCGGCAGATCGCCGCGCATGGGGAAATCGGTCTGCGGCAGGAAGACGGTCGATTTGTAGTCGGTGGCCATGGCCTTGACGGGTTCCAGGAGGCGCGCCGGCTAGCGCGGCGCGGCGATGGGACGAGGCGGCG
>JASHTP010000402.1 GCA_030040495.1 Alphaproteobacteria bacterium | reverse complement strand
GCCCGACAGCACCAGGACGCGGCCGAGCCCCGCGGCGTCGCGCCGCCACAGCGCCGCCTGCCGGTAGGGCAGCAGCCCATGGGTCTCGTTGACCATGAGGAAGCCGAGCTCCTCGATGCTCGCCGCGTGGCGGGCGCGGCGGCCGAGCTGGGCGAGCGTGCCGAGGGCGACGAGCTGGCGCTCGAGCCGTTGCAGCTCGGACGTCGTTTCCTGCGGCGCGCGCGTCATGGCGGCGCGATGCCGACGCGGCCGCTCATGCCGGCGATGAGATCGGGCGCGTCGCCGTCGATGATGCCGGTCACCTTGATCGATTCGCTGACGGGATCGACGCGGGCGCCGATGAGCTCGACATGGGCGCGGTAGCTCTTGCCGGTCTCGTCGATCGCGACCGAGAAGGGATAGCCCGGCTTGAGCCAGCGCAGCCAGACCGAGGGCGCGATGAACTCGACCTCGAGCGCGCGGTCGTCGAGGATCTCGAGCAGCGCCTGGCCCGGCGTGGTGTACTGGTACTCGCGCGCCTTCTGGTCGACGACGACGCCGGAGAACGGCGCGGCGATGGTGCATTTCGACACCGCCGCCTCGGCGATGGCGAAGTCGGCCTTCGCCTTGTCGATCTCCGCCGCCGACACGTCGAGCTCGAGCTGGCCGATCGATTTGAGCTCGGCCAACCGCCGGTTGACGGCATAGGTCTTCTGCGCCACCAGCAGCACCGCCTGCGCCTTGGCCGCCTCGGCGCGCTGGGCGACGCAGTCGAAGACGACCAGCGTCTCGCCCTGCCTGAAATGCTCGCCCGGCCGCTTGGTGATGCGGTCGATGCGCGCGGCGATCTCGCTGGCCAGCGTGGTGTAGTCGTGCGGCACGAGCTGGGCGCGGATCACCTGCGGCGCGGCGCCGGCCTCGCTGTCGGAGGGCGGCGCGGTCTGGGCTGCGCCCGGCGCCGCGCCCAGCGCCAGCAGCAGGGCGACGGTCGGCGTCAACCCAAGCCGGTCGACGCCCCTCTTGCCCCTGCGGAGCCGAGGAGGTCGGGGCGAAGTGCGCGCTGCGGCATCCGCTCTGACGGCCATCGGAGCATCATACCGCAAACGCGGTCAAAGCGGCTTCACGGCCCGAAGACGTCGCGCAGCGCGCGTTCGATGCCGCCGATGAGCCCGTGATCCTCGGTCGCGCTCGCCGGCAGCGGCGGCATGTGCGTGGTGTCGGGCTTCGGCTTGCCCGGCGCCGGGCCGGGGCCCTGCTGCCAGGTCGCCATGATGGCGTTGGTCTCGCGCGCCAGCGTGGCGACGTCGAGCTCGGCGAGGTTCTTGGCCTCGGCATCGACGCCGAGCGTGTCATAGATGCGCCCGAGCGCCGCCTGCAGATCGGCATAGCCCTCGTACTCGCGCAGATCCGAGCTCACCGCGCTCACTTCGGCGGCGATGCGCTCGAGCGCGTTCTGCGCGTTCACGTCGACGCGGTTGGCGATCTGATCGTAGATGCGGTCGTCGACGTCGGCGAGCTCGCGCACCCGCTTGTACTCCTTGCCGGCGTCGAGATATTGCTGATAGGCGAGATAGAGCTTGGTCAGCACCGCCATGGCGACCGCCTGGCGCTGCGCCTCGGCGAGCTTGACCTGATCGTCCGCTTGGCGGATCACGCGCGGCGCCTGCAGCACGTAGAGCAGGTTCCAGCTCACCTGCGCCGCGCCCTGGCCCCAGTAGTTGTGGGTGAGGAAGCTGTTGCTGTCGAACTGGCCGCCATAATTGAAGCTCAGCCCCGGCAGCAGGCGCAGGATCGATTTGTGCACCTCGTCGACGCTGATCCGCGCCTGGTAGCTGAGCTCGCGCAGATCCGGATTGCGCAGCAGCGCCACCTGCTCCATGTCGCGGATCGGCTCGCTGATCGGCTGGTAGGTCATGTCGGCCTGGGGCGGCACGACCAGGGTCAGCGTCTCGCCCGGCGGCAGGTCGATCAGCGAGGCGAGCTCCGTCTTGGCGATGTTCAGCTTGTCGCGGACCTCGTCGAGCTGACGCAGCAGGTCGAGCAGCGTGCGCTGGTAGCGCAGCGCGTCGAGCGGCGAGCTCAGGCCCTGGACCTCGACCTTGCGCGAGGTGTCGAGCGCCGTCTCCGCCGCCTTGATGCTGGCGTCGATCTTGGCGCCCAGCGCCTGGGCGCTGGCCGCCCGCCAGAACGCGCCGCGCACCTGCTCGATCAGGTTCTGCGCCACCTTGCGCCGGCGCTCCTGGGCGATCAGCACCCGGTCGGCGTCCTGCCGCGCGGCGAAGTAGCTGACGCCGAAATCGAGCAGGTTCCACGACATCGTCAGGTCGGCGGTGACGTGATTGTTGTCGCTCGAGGTCGAGGGCGGCACCGTCGTGGCGCCGGTGGTGATCGACCGGCTCGACTCCGCCAGCGTGTTGTTGCGCGAGAGATAGCCGGCCTCGGCGGTGAGCTTGGGCAGCATGTCGAAGCTGTCGACGGTGAGCCCGTCATAGGCGACCGCCTCCTCCATCAGCTTGACGCGGCGGTCGAGATTGTATTTGAGCGCGCGCGCATAGGCTTCCTGCAGGGTCAGCGGATGGGTGAGCGGCTCCTGGCCGGCGAACATCGCCTTGAGGTCCGCCTGCGCCTCGGCGCCGCGCTCGACGTCGGTGAGCGGCTTGGGCGTCACCGTGCAGCCGGCGACCAGCAGCGCCGCCGCGCTCGCCGAGCAGGCCAGGATGCGGCGCGCTCGCCCCGCCGGCAGGTGCTTCGCTCTCACCTCGTCCCTCCCCCGGACAAAGGCCGTCAACCCGCCGCGCGCCGATGCAGGCTGTCGAGCAGCGCCTGGCGCTCGCTGGCGAAGCCGTGGCGGCCCGCCGCGCGCAGCTGCGCGAGCAGGCCCGGCTTGCCGGCGGGATGAGCCTCGCCGGGACCGGCGCTCGCCTCGTATCCGTCGCCGCTGGCGAAGGCGGCCGCGCCATGCCTCGCGTCCGCGCCGAACGCCGCGTGATGCCGCGCGTCCTTTTCATGCCAGCGATCATTGTCGGCCGCAAGGCGCAGATGGGCGCGGCCGGGAGCGAAGAGGTCGTGCGGCGCGAGCGCCGCATGCGCCGCGGGCGCCGCCTCGAGCGCCGCATGCGGAGCCGGCGGCACCGGCTCGATCGCCGCTTGGCCCTGGCCGACCGAGAGGTGGAAGGTGGCGGCCGCCGTATGGCCGCCGGCGTCATGGACCGTGACCGCGATGGTGAAGACGCCGCTTTCGCCCGGCGGCGGGTTGCCGATGAAGGTGCCGGTCGCGCCGTCGAAGCTGAGCCAGGGCGGCAGCGGATCGCCGTCGGCGAGCGAGGCGGTGAAATCGATGCCGCTGTCGCCGGCGCTGGCGATGAAGGCGTCGCGCGGAATGGTGAAATCGAAATGCCGGTCGCCGGCGATGGTGACGTCGGGGATGCCGTCGAGCAGCGCCACGAACTCGCCGCCGCCCCCGGCGCTCGGCGCGAGGGTCGCGAGCGTCAAAGCCGGGCCGAAGCTCGGCAGCGGCCCGAAGACGACGCCGGGCGGCTCCGGCAGCGGCGGCAGCCCCGGCGGTTGGAAGGTCGGCAGCGGCGGCCCGAAATTCGGCGGCGGTGCCGGCGGCGGACCCGGCGGTGGCGGCGGCGGCAAGCCCCCGCCCTGCACTTGCAGGGCGCTCTTCGCCGGCGCGCTCTGCGCGTTGCTGTCGCTGCCGTCATTGACCGACCAGGAGAGGGTGAGCGTCGCGGCGCTCGGAGTCGCGGTGCTGAACTCGACGCTTTGCAGCGCCTGCTGATAGTCGGCGACGCTCGCCGTGCCGGTGAGGAGCAGGGTCCCGGCGTTGGCGCCGCTGCTTGTGTAGGTGGCAGTGACGGTCTTGCCGTCGGCGAAGCTCTCGCTGTTGGCGCCGTGATTGAGGTCGAGCGTGTCGCCGGCGGCGAAGCCGCTGGCGATGGCGACGGTGGCGCCGGCCAGCGTCGCGCTGTCGGCGTCGCTCACCGTCACGAAGGGATAGGCCGGCACCGGCGTGTTGGAATTGTCCACCACCGTGCCGGAGCCGGTGGTCACCACCGGCGCCAGGTGCGGCGTGTCGACCGTGCTGCTGACCGGCGCGCTGCTGCCGTTGCTGACGCTGCCGTCATTCACCACGAAGCTCACGGTGCGGCTCAAATCCGTCCCGGCGTCGGTCGGGTCGACGCCGCTGAAGCTGTAGGTGATGGAGCGCAGCGCCGCCTGGTAGTGCGCCAGGGTGTCGGCGCCGGAGAGCGTCAGCGTGTTGCCGCTGAGCACGCCGGTGATGGTGGCGGTGTTGGTGAAATTGAGCGTGTCGCCGGCGAGGAAGCCGTTGCTGATCGTCACCGTCGCGCCGGCGAGCGTGGTGCTGTCGATGTCGCTGAGCGTCAGCCCGCCATCGACCGTGACCGGCCCGCTGGTCGTCGTATAGGTGTCGGTGTTGCCGGCGCCGCTCGCCACCGGCGCCACGTGCGGCGTGTCGAGCGTGCTGGTGGCCGTGTCGCTCGTCGCGTTGTTGGTGTCGGTCACCATCCAGTCGATGGTGCGGCTGGCGTCGGCGCCGGCGCTGCTGGGATCGAGGGCGGTGGAGCTGTAAATGACGTGCGCCAGCGCGGTCTGCCACTGCGCCTCAGTCGCGGTGTCGCCCACCGAGGTCAGCACGAGCGTGCCGTTGCTGTCGCTCTGGACGGTGATATTGCCCTCGGTCGAGCTGCTTGTGTTGGTGAAGCCGAGCGTGTCGCCGGCGAGGAAGCCCGAGGCGATCGTCACCGTGGCGGTGGCGAGCGGGTTGGTGTCGGTGCCGGCGATTGCGAGGCCGCTGTCCAGCGTTACCGCGGCGCTGCCGGCGCTGTAGGTCTGGGTGCCGCCCGCCGCCAGGTGCAGCACGTCGAGCGTGCTGGTCCCGGTGTTGCTGGTGCCGTTGTTGGTGCTGCCATCCTGCACCACCCAGTCGATGGTGCGCGTTGGATCGGCCCCGGCCGCGGTGGCGTCGCCGCCCGCTCCGGTGAAGCTGTAGGCGACGGACTGGAGCACCGCCTGGTACTGCGCGATCGTCGCCGAGCCGGAGAGCGTCAGCACGCCATGCGTGGCGTCGTAGATCGCCGCGATGGGGGTGCCGGCGGTGTTGGCCGTCAGCGTGTCGCCCGCGAGGAACCCGCCGGCGATCGACACCGTGGCGCCCGCGAGCTCGCCGCCGCTGTCGACGTCGTTCGCCGTGAGGCTGCTGTCCAGCACCGTCGCGCCGTTGCTGAGATAGTCGGCCGTGCCGCCCGCGCTCACGCTCGGCGGCGTGTGCGGGATGTCGACGGTGCTGGTGACGGGATCGCTGTTCTGGCCGTGGAGACCGGTGTTCACCGTCCAGGTCAGCGTGCGCGTGGGATCGGCGCCGAGGCTGTCCGGGCTCGCGCTGGTGTTGCTGAAGGTGATCGTTTGCAGCGCCGATTGGAAGTCCGCGCTGGTGGCGGGATTGAACCCGGCAGCTTCCGTGATGGTGAGCGTGCCGTTGCTGTAGCTGGCGGTGAGGGCGGCGCCGTCATTGAGGAGATCGAAATTCGTGCCGGCCATCGTCAGCACGTCGCCGCTGGCGAGCCCGCTGGTGATCGCCACCGTCGCCGACAGGATCGGGTTGCGGTCATTGTCGACGACTGTGGCCGTCGGGTCGACGGTCACCGGCCCGTTCCCGGGCGTATAGGTCACGGTGTCGCCCGCATTCACCACCGGCCGCACATGCACGTCGAGCGAGCTCGCGCCGATGTTCGAGAGGTTGTTGGTGGTCTTGCCGTCATTCACCTGCCAGTCGACGGCGACGGTGCGCGTCGCGTCGACGCCGGTGGGGTCGGTGGCGCCGCTGAAATAGGTGACGCTCTGCAGCACCTGCTGGTAGTCGGCGAGCGTGTCCTGGCCGGTGAGCGTCAGCACGCCGGTGCCGCTGTCGTAGCTCGCCGTGATCGCGGTGCCGGCGGTATCGGCGGCGAGCGTGTCGCCGGTGACGAGATTGCCGAGCGACACCGTGGCGCCGGCGAGGGTCGTGCTGTCGCTGTCGCTGAGCGTGATCGCGCCGTCGAGCACCACCGGCGAGCCCTGCTGCTGCACGAACTCCGCCGTCTCGCCGGCCGTGTCGGTGACCGAAGGCGGCGGGCCGTTGGTGACGAGGGTGGTGCTCGCGCTGCTCGTGCCGTTGCTGGTGCTGCCGTCGTTCACCACCCAGCTGATGGTCCGGCCCGGATCCGTCCCGCCATTGCTGGGGTCGCTGCCGGTGAAGCTGTAGGTGATGGATTGCAGCGCCGTCTTGTAGTCGGCGACCGTGTCGCTGCCCGAGAGCGTCAGCACGCCCGTCGCGACGTCGTAGACGCCGGAGATGTGCGTGGTGTTGACGAAGTTGAGCACGTCGCCGCTCAAGAAGCCGGTGCCGATCGACACCGTGGCGCTCGCCAGATTGCCGCCGCTGTCGGGGTCGCTTACCGTCAGCGTGCCGTCCAGCACCACCGCGCTGCCGCCGCTGGAGAAGGTCGCCGTGCCGCCTGCCGTCAGCGTCGGCGCGACATGCACCGTGTCCACCGTGCTGGTCGCGGTGTTGCTCGTGCCGTTGCTGGTGCTGCCGTCGGTCGCCGACCAGTCGATGGTGCGGCTGGTGTCGCCGCCGCCGGCGGTGGGGTCGCCGTTGGCGGGGCTGAAGCTGTATTGCACCTCGTCGAGGAGGG
>JASHTP010000401.1 GCA_030040495.1 Alphaproteobacteria bacterium | reverse complement strand
ACGGTCACGGTCGGCACGGTGTTTGAGCGCTCCAAGGTGCCGCTGACCAAATGGTGGCTGGCCTCCCATCTACTCGGGTCGAGCAAGAAGGGGATGAGCGCTCACCAGCTCCACCGCATGCTCGGCGTGACCTATAAGACCGCCTGGTTTATGGCCCATCGCATCCGCGAAGGGATGGCCGATCTCGACCCCGAGCCGCTAGGCGGCAAGGACAAGACGGTTGAGGTGGACGAGACTTTCATCGGGCCGGCCAAGGACGTGTTCGTGAACGAGCGCGGCTGGATCAAAGAGCGCGGCACCGCGACCAAGCGCAAGGTGATCTCCCTTGTCGAGCGCGGCGGTCGTGCCCGCTCGATCAAGGTGGATGATCTCAGCGCGGCGACGATCCGCAAGGCGCTTTTCGAGAACGTCATCCTCGATAGCACGCTCAACACCGACGAAGCGCACCACTACAAGCGTCCCGGCCGCGAGTTCGCCAAGCATGAAAGCGTGAACCACAGTGAGGGCGAGTACGCGCGCAAGGGCGTCACGACCAACACGGTCGAGGGCTTTTTCTCGATCTTCAAGCGCGGCATGCATGGCGTCTATCAGCACTGCGGCGAGCAGCACTTGCATCGCTACCTCGCCGAGTTCGATTTCCGCTACTCCAATCGCTCCGCGACGGGCGTAGAGGATCAAGAGCGCGCCCGCCGCATCATGAAGGGGATCGAAGGCAAGAGGCTGACCTATCGGCGGACTCGTCAGCAACCCGCGCCCAAAGCGCTCAAAGCGTAGGCTGACCCACCGCGACGCCGAGGGCGTGCTAGATGCGCTGCTGCGCCTGATGTTTGGTGAGTAAGCGCTTTCGGGACATAAAGCGCGAGGCTAGAACTTCGTGCTATAAGTTTGCTGACGGGCGGGAGCTGCAACCTCCCGCGTCCGTCGCATCTGTGCAGGCCGCTCTGCCCGCTATGAGCAATCTAGCGGGAGCCAGACTGCATGGCAAATCGAACGCCGCAAAGGCTGAGATGGCAGATCTCCGTCCTTGGCTCGACACGATCATTGGCCTCTTGGCGGTCGGTGTGCAGATTTACGCGACGTTCCGCATGAGGCGACAGGAACCCCGGCCCGCAAGCGCGCGGCGATATTGGCCCTACATCATCGCAATCTTCTTGATCGCCCTGACTGCCGCTATCCCGGCGACGATCACCTATACCACGCTATTTTCTGGGCCGCGTGCCGACTCGCTCGCAAGCTTTGCGGCTTTGAAGCCCGAGCAAAAGGAAGCGTTCCGGCAGGCCCTATTCAGCATCGATGACAAGGGGATCGGAGTTTCTCATCAGGTCGAATTGGTCGCCGAGGATTCGGCGCACGCGCGCGCAAGCACCGTCCGCGACTTGTTTGCTAACTCGGGATGGAACCCTGGCGATAGACCCGAGGCCCCCAAGGATTACAGATTGGCTCCCGGGATAACGGTGAAAGCGCCAGTCCCAAGTTTAGCTGCCGAAGGTGTGCGGGCGGCATTCGAGAGGATCGGCGTCGCTACCAAGCGCGCGACGGATCGATCCCGAACCGGAGATTACCTCATTGTCGAAATAGGTCCGCCATCCTGATCGGCGCGCTAAGCGCGGCTCTTTCCCTTCCGGACGCGCCCTTTCCGCGCCGGGCGTGTCTTTGGCTTCGGCGCAGATGGCGGCTTGTGCGGCTGGTGCGGCATCCGTGTTAGATTGCCCATGATGCGCTTGGCTTCGGCCAGCGCGTCCACCTGATCCTCGCGCAGCTTGTCTTTCATGGCCGAGCCTGAACCTTCAAGGGACGTTCCTTTATCGGACGACTATCTTCGAGAGATAGGGCGTGTCGCTGTCGAGTGGTCCAAAACCGAAGCCGAAGTCGAATCTATAATCTGGGCATTCCTTTTTGTCGATTACATGGACACCTCTCCCTGGTTCCGGGAGGCGGAAGGACGCGCAGTTACGACCCATATAAACTTGCTGCTCAGGGTCGACATTATGCTTTCGCTTGCGAGCGCCGCGCTTGAGCAAATGCCAAACCTGAAAGGCGAACTGGAACAATTCGCCGCGGCGATTCGCACTCAGTACCCAGTGCGCAACAAGATCGTCCACGGCCTTTGGGCGCCAGTGGCACATGCCGCGTTGCGACAACACTATCGCGCAAGGGGCACCGTGTCCCCGCTGTTCGAGATTATGACGGTCGAACAGATCGGCCTGGCAGCCGATGACATCCGCAAGCTCACAGACAAACTTGTCGAGTTTCAGCCTCGGCTTTTCGAGGCGCTTTTCGAGTTGCGCAAAGTATGGCCCGAACCAGCGCCTCGATAGCGTGCTCGTCTGCGCCGCCGGCGGCATACCAGGCCTCATAGGCGCGCTTCCCGGCCTCGATCATCGTCAGCGTGATCTCTTCCGATGCGGTTAACGCGGGAACGCGCGCTTCCCCCGCTTTGCGATCATTCCTCCTATCGGTTCGAGCTTTGCCGGCCTGTCCCTTGGAATCGTTCATTTTCGTCCCTCTTTTGTCAAGTATACATATGGGACGGAAAAAGAACTTGCCACAGTGAACAAACCGTGTACAGTATCGCTCTTCGCGGGGCGCTATCGCCTTCATTGCAAGGCCGTAGGCCCTATGGAATAAGGAGGGCGGGGTATGACGCAGCCGGCTTTGCGCCTGTTGGACAAGGACACCATGGACAAGCAGAAGGCTCTCGACGCCGCTCTCGGCCAGATCGAGCGCGCGTTCGGCAAGGGCTCGATCATGAAGCTGGGCTCGCGCGAGGCGGCGGCGGAGACCGAGGTGATCTCGACCGGCTCGCTCGGCCTCGACATCGCGCTCGGCATCGGCGGCCTGCCGCGCGGCCGCATCGTCGAGATCTACGGGCCGGAAAGCTCCGGCAAGACGACGCTCGCCCTCCACGTCATCGCCGAGGCGCAGAAGACCGGCGGCACCTGCGCCTTCATCGATGCCGAGCACGCGCTCGACCCGGCCTATGCCAGGAAGCTCGGCGTCAACATCGACGAATTGCTGATCTCGCAGCCCGATGCCGGCGAGCAGGCGCTCGAGATCGCCGACACGCTGGTGCGCTCCGGCGCCATCGACGTGCTGGTGGTGGATTCGGTGGCGGCGCTGGTGCCGCGCGCCGAGCTCGAGGGCGAGATGGGCGACAATCATATGGGCCTCCATGCGCGCCTGATGAGCCAGGCGCTGCGGAAGCTCACCGGCTCGATCTCGAAGTCGCGCAGCATGGTGATCTTCATCAACCAGATCCGCATGAAGATCGGCGTCATGTTCGGCAATCCCGAGACCACCACCGGCGGCCACGCGCTCAAATTCTACGCCTCGGTCCGCCTCGACATCCGCCGCATCGGCCAGATCAAGGAGCGCGAGCAGACCATCGGCAACCAGACCCGCGTCAAGGTGGTCAAGAACAAGATGGCGCCGCCCTTCAAGGTGGTCGAGTTCGACATCATGTACGGCGAAGGCGTCTCCAAGCGCGGCGAGCTGCTCGATCTCGGCATGCAGGCGGGGGTCATCGAGAAGTCCGGCTCCTGGTTCTCCTATGACGGCCAGCGCATCGGCCAGGGCCGCGAGAACGCCAAGCTCTTCCTGCGCGACAATCCCGAGATCGCCGACGCCATCGAGCGCGCCATCCGCGGCAATGCCGGCCTCGTCGCCGACGCGATGATGGTCGCGAGCGCCGAGGGCGGCACCGAGGAATAGGCTTCCGGTCCGTTTTCACCCCCCCGACGAAACGGACCCGCGGCGCCGGCGCTCCTCCCCGCCGGCGCCGCTTTTCTTTG
>JASHTP010000400.1 GCA_030040495.1 Alphaproteobacteria bacterium | reverse complement strand
GCTTCGCCGGCGCTCCGCACCACGCGATGGGGCACCACCGGTATACCGGTGCGGGCAAGAATGGCAAGCGATGCCGCTTCGTCGAGCGGCTCCTCCGGCAGCGTCTCCGGCGCGGGGAGCGCCGGAGACGCCTCGGTCGCGGTATCGAAGCCGCGGCGGAACCGCACCAGCGCGGCGAGCGCGCGCAGGGCGTGGGTCGGCTCGTCGAAGACGAGGCAGCCCGCCCGGTCGAGCGCGGCGCGGAATTGCGGCGTGTAGTAGCAGGCGATCGCCAGCAGGATCTCGGGATGGAGGCGGCGCAGCCGCGGCAGCGATTCCATGAAGCGCGGCCCGTTGACCGGCGAGCGGCCGACCGAGCCGACGAAGCAGGCGACGCTTTCATAGCCGCCCTGGGCGAGCGTCATCTCGATGGTGCGCTCGAGGATGCCGAAGTCGCTCACCACCTGGCCGGTGACGTCGATCGGGTTGCGCGTCGCGGCGAAGGGCACCATGGCGCGGATGGCGTCCTGCAGCGCCTGCGGCGCCGGCGCCACCGAAAGCCCGTGCGCCGCCGCGGTGTCGGCCATCAGCACGCCGACGCCGCCCGAGACGGTGATGATGCCGACATGGTTGGCCGCCGGCGGCTCGCTCGCCTGCGAGGCGGCGTAGCCGATCTCGAAGAACTCCTCCATGGTGTTGCAGCGATGGACGCCGTACTGGCGGAACATCGCGTCGAAGATCTCGTCGGCGCCGGCCAGCGCCGCGGTGTGCGATGCGACCGCGGCGATGCCGGCCTCGGTGCGGCCGACCTTGAGGCAGATCACCGGCTTGCGCCGAATCCGCGCGCGCGCCAGCGCCTCAGCCAGCTTGCGCCCGTCGCCGCAGCCTTCGATGTAGAGCATGATGACCGAGGTCTCGGGATCCTCGGCGAGATAGGCGATGCCGTCGGCGACGTCGACGTCGCCCTCGTTGCCGGTGGTGAGGATGAGGCTGTAGGCGAGCGCGCGGTCCGGCGCCACCTGATAGGCGAGGCCGCCGAAGGCGCCGCTCTGGCTGATGAGGCCGATCTTGCCCTTGGGCGCCAGGCCGGGGCCGAAGGCGGGATGGAAGGTCGCCACCACGCCGTTGGCGAAATTGACCAGGCCCATGCAATTGGGGCCGAGGAGGCGCATGCGGCCCGCCCGCGCGATCTCCTTGATCTCCTCCTGCGCCAGCCGCCCGGCCTCGCTCACCTCGGCGAAGCCCGAGGTGAAGAGCACGATGGCGCGCACGCCCTTCTTGGCGCAGTCGCGCATCGCCTGCGCCACATGCGCTTCCGGCACCGAAATGATGGCGAGATCGACCGGGCCCGGCACGGCGGCGATGGCGGGATAGGCCGGAATGTCCAGCACCGCGGCGGCGCGGGGATTGACCGGGTAGAGCGGACCTTTGAAGCCGCTCGTCTTCATGTGCACCAGCGGGATGGTGCCGAGCTTGGTGGCGTCGGTCGAAGCGCCGATCACCGCGATCGAGGCGGGGCGGAAGAGGGGTGCCAGGCTGCTGGGATCGAGGGGGTCGGCTTGCATCGTTCCTGTCGCTTGTCGCGGACGCCGCGGGAGATACGCGAAACCGCCCGGCCGCGCCGCTATTTTCCGCTACTCGCCGCGCCCGAGCCCCGCCATACTGGCCGATAATCGCGGCGCCTGCCAACCGCCGCGCGACGAAGCTTCCCGGGGAGGAAGACCTGATGGCCAGCAGCGTCAATGTCGGCGCCCGGCTCGACCGGCTGCCGATTTCCGCTTTCCATTACCGCATCTTCTTTCTGATCGCCGCCGGCATGTTCTTCGACGGCTACGATCTCTACATCCAGGCGCCGGTGGTGGGCGCCACGCTGCAGAGCCACTTCGCCACGCTCGACACGGTGAAATGGTTCGTCTCGCTCACCTTCGTCGGCATGACCCTGGGCGCGGTGCTGGCCGGCTTCCTCGGCGACCGCTACGGCAGGCGCTTCACCTACCAGTTCAACCTGATGATCTTCGGGCTCGCCTCGCTCGCCGCCGCTTTCGCGGTCAATGCCGGCATGCTCAACGCGCTGCGCTTCGTCATGGGGCTCGGGCTCGGCGCCGAGATCGTCGTCGGCTACGGCACCATGACCGAGTTCGTGCCGCCCTCGGTGCGCGGCAAATGGATGGCGTTCATGGCCTTCGTCGTCGTCTCGGGCCTGCCGGTGACCGCCTTCCTCGCCAGCCTGATCATTCCCGCCTATGGCTGGCGGCCGATGTTCGTCGTCGCCGGCGTGGGCGCGCTCGTCGTCTGGTATCTGCGCAAGAAGCTGCCGGAATCGCCGCGCTGGCTCGAGGCCAAGGGGCGGAGCGCGGAGGCCGAGGCGCTGCTGCAGTCGATCGAGCGCGAGGTCGCCGGCGGCAAGCCCTTGCCGGCGCCGGGGCCGACGGTGGTGGTGCCGCCGCTCGGCTGGGGCGATCTGCTGCGCCCCAACCTGCTGCCGCGCATGGTGGTCGGCGCGGTCACGCTCGTCACCATCAACACGCTGATCTTCGGCTTCGTCAACTGGATCCCGACCTTCTTCCTGCAGCAGGGGCTCGGCGTCACCAAGAGCTTCTGGTACACCTTCTTCATCGACAGCGGCTCGCTCGTCGGCTGCGCCATCGGCGCCTTCGGCGCCGACCGCATCGGCCGCAAGCGCTCGATCATCGGCGCCTCGCTCTGGGCGATCGTCTTCGGCGCGATCTATCCCTTCGTCAAGGCGCCGGCGCTGGTGCTCGGCGTGGGTTTCCTGCTGATGATCGGCATCTATGTGCTGACCGCGATCCTCTACGGCGTCTACACCTCGGAGCTGTTCCCGACCGAAGTCAGGCTGCGCGCCAATGGCGTCTGCAACTTCTTCGGCCGCGGCTTCACCGTGTTCACGCCCTTCTTCGTCGTCTCGCTGCTGCGCGGCTACGGCGTCCCCGGCGTGCTGGCGCTGATGATCGGGCTGCTCGTCATCCAGATCGTCGTCGTCGCGCTCTGGGGCGTCGAGCCGGCCAAGCGCGGCCTCGAGGATTTGGAGCGCGAGAGCGGCACCGTCGGCGCGAAGCAGCCGGCCCGCGCCTGAGCTCAATCGCCGGCGATCTCGATCTTCTCGGCGTGGCGGTGCCGTCCTTTGCGGCCCCGCCTCAGCCGCCGGCTTCGGTCCCGGCGCCGCGAAAAACCGGCATCGCGACGCCGCGGAGCGTCGCTTCGAGCAGGGTGAGGCGGTCGTTGCCCCAGAACATCCGCTCGCCGAGGAAGAAGGTGGGGACGCCGAAGGCGCCGCGTGCCCGCGCCTCGCCGAGCAGCGCTTCGTGACGCCGCTTCGTCCCGGCGGCGGCGAGCGCTTCGGCGAAGGCGGCGGCGTCGAGGCCCAGCTCGCGCGCGGCCTGGTGAAGATCGCTCTCCCCGATCGCGACGCCCTCGGCGAAGATCATGCGGAAGAGACGCTGGCCGTACGCCGCCAGCGCGCCCTGTTCGCCGGCGGCGAGGCACGCCAGCGCCATGATCGCCGGGTCCGCCGGCAACCCGGCCGGCTCGCGGAACGGCACGCCGTAGCAGGCGGCCCAGCATTTGGCGTCGTATTCGCGGTAGGACCAGTCGTACTGGCCGGAGACCGGCGCCGCGCGGAAGGGATTGCTGCCGCGGCGATCCATCAAGGCGCCGCTGGCGATCGGCTTCCA
>JASHTP010000399.1 GCA_030040495.1 Alphaproteobacteria bacterium | reverse complement strand
CGGTAAGCCCGCCAAGCTCGCCCTCGCTGCCGCCGCTCACAAGCTCCTCACAATCCTCAACGCCATGCTCAGGGACAAAACCACGTGGCAAAGCGCTTGACCCGCAACACAGTCGCTCCGTGGTGACTCTTCCAGGCGATCGGCCGGGGCCGCCCGGGCGGTCATTTTTCCCAGAAGGGATCGGCACGACGGAAGGCGCGGGCGCAGGCCGGGAACTGCTCGCCGCCGACCGCGATCTCGTGCGCCAGCCAGCCGGCGACCAGGGCCGAGGCCGCCGGCGGCGGCTCGAGCGACCGCAGCAGCTCGCCGGCGACCCGCGCATCGTTCATGCGGCCCATCAGGTCCTGCAGCTCGACGAGCCGGCGCAGATATTTCTTGGCGACGCTTTCGTCGAACAGGGACTTAACCAGTTCAGAGGTGTAGCGCATCTTCTTCACGCGGATGCGCAGCTGATGGAAGGCGACGGGGTCGGCGAGGTCGACGGTCTTGACGCGCTTCCTGAGCCGGCGATGGCGCGCGGCCAGCAGCTCCACCGCGAAGTCGCGCAGCGGCCGCTCCCAGCAGTCGCGGCGGTCCGGCGGGGGCCGGTGCAGCCAGGGCGCCCGGGCGATGGCGGCCTCGATCTCGGCGAAGCTGCTCTTGAGCGTGTCGCCGGGCGGCATGGCTTGGCGTCGCGCCTGGCGCGCCAAGCGGTCGAGCTGCCGCAAGGTCGCGTCTTCGGGGAGCGAACGGCGCAAGGGGGCGACGCAATATTGCAGGAAGACGTCCCATTCGCGCGAGCGGCCGTAGCGCTGCGCCACCGCCCGGAGCCGGTCGCTCAAGGCGCGCCGCTCGGCCTCGGGGAAGGCGTCGGCGAAGGCGGAAAGGACCGAGCGCAAGCGGCGCAGGCCGACGCGGAAGCGGTGCACCGAATCGGCGGTCGGCCGGCTGGTTGCGCCGCTGCGGCCCCTGAGGGCGCCGAGCGCGCCGGCCAGCATCTCCTGCAGCCCGTCGCCGACGGTGAGACCGTCGGCCAGCTCCTTGCGGTCGGGGCGGGTCACAGCATCCATGGCCGAGTCCGGTCCGGGCTCATGGCAATGAAACCGGGGGCGGGCCGGCCCAGCGCCGCCGCCGCATCGGTACGCGCCGTCCCCGCCGGTTCCGGCACCGGCCGCAGGCCCGTCGAGCTTCTCATGAGACCTCCCAGGCCCGGAGTCTTACCGATAGCGCGGCGCAGCGGCAAGGCCGCGCCGATCCGGTCCAGGGCAACCGCCGATGTCGCCGAAACGCCGCTGAAACGATCGACCACGGAGGCACGGAGGATAGGGAGAAGCCAAAGAGGGCGCGCTCTGCCTGCCTGCCACGAGTTCTCCGCGACCTCGGTGTCTGCGTGGTGACTGTTGTGGGTGATCGCCTGCGATCCGGTTTGACGGCTTGGCCCGCGGCTTGCATTCTCGAAAGCGCAGCCTTCGAGGGAGCCCATGAAAACCGACATCGTCCTTGTCGTTCCGATCTATGCCGGCGCCGTCGAGCAGCTCGACCAGAGCTACGCCATGCACCGGCTGTGGCAGGCGAAGCATCGCTCCTCCTTCCTCGCCGAGATCAGGGACCGCGTCCGCGCCATCGTCACCGGTCCGGGCCGGGTCGATGCCGAGCTCATGGACGCGCTGCCGAAGACCGAGATCATCGCGACGCAGAGCGTCGGGACCGATCATATCGACCTCGCCGCCGCCAAGGCGCGCGGCATCGTCGTTACCAACACGCCGGACGTGCTCACCGACGACGTCGCCGACCTCGCCATGGCGCTGGTGCTTTCGGTGGCGCGGCGCATCGTCGTCGGCGACCGCTTCGTGCGCGACGGCAAGTGGCTCCAGGGCAATCTGCCGCTCGCCACCAAGGTCGGCGGCGCCACCATGGGCATCGTCGGGCTCGGCCGGATCGGCCAGGCGATCGCCAAGCGCGCCGAGGCCTTCGGCATGAAAATCGCCTATCACGGGCCGCGCGCCAAAGCGGGCGTCGCCTATCGCTTCTATCCGAACCTCGCCGAGATGGCGGGCGCGGTCGACTATCTCGTGGTGAGCTGCCCCGGTGGCGCCGGCACGCGCAACCTGGTCAACGCCGAGGTGCTGCGCGCGCTCGGCCCCGAAGGCGTGGTCGTCAACATCTCGCGCGGCTCGGTCATCGAGGAGCCGGCCATGGTCGAGATGCTGCGCGACGGCAGGCTCGGCGGCGCCGGACTCGACGTCTTCGCCGACGAGCCGCGCGTCCCCGAGGCGCTGCTGCCGCTGGAGAATGTGGTGCTGCAGCCGCATGTCGGCAGTGCCACCCATGCGACGCGCGGTGCCATGGGCCAGCTCGTCATCGACAATCTCCAGGCGCATTTCGCCGGCAAGAAGCTGCTCACGCCGGTGGGGTGAGAGGGGCGTCGGGGGAGCGGGCTGAGCCAGGATTCAGCGCGGAGGACGCCAAGGGAATCAGTCCTCTGCGCTAAGGAAAATTTCGGGACGTACGCTGGATCCCCGCATTCGAGCTTGTGAATAAATCCGCGTGGCGTGTTCCGTTGGTTGGAGGAGTGTGATTCTCTGGAGCATCGGCTTTGGAGGATCGGATGGGTGACGGCCCGCGAGTTCTGCGCCCGGATCGGGCGCAGTTTTACTGGGACATGATCGATCTGGAGAGCCAGATCGCGGCGGACCACCTGGTGCGAGTGGTATGGGCGTTTGTGGAGGGGCTGGATCTTTCGGCGCTCTATGACGCGATCCGGGCGCGCGATGAGGTTGCCGGACGGCCGACGCCGGACCCGAAGGTGCTGCTGGCGGTGTGGCTTTATGCGACAGCGGAGGGGATCGGTTCGGCGCGGGCGGTGGAGCGGCTGTGCCGGACGCACGCGGCCTATCGCTGGCTGGTTGGCGGCGTGCCGGTCAACTATCACGGGCTGAGCGACTTCCGCTCGGGCCATGGCGAGCTGTTGGACCGGGTTCTGACGGAGAGCGTTGCGAGCCTGGCGGCATCGGGCTTGCTCAGCCTCGATGAGGTCGCGGTGGACGGCACGAAGGTCCAGGCCAATGCCGGGCGGGGCTCGTTCCGTGGCAGCGAGGCGCTGGGCCGCTTCGAGGCGTCGGCGCGCGAGCGGGTGTCTCGGCTCAAGGCGGAGGTTGACGCGGACCCTGGCGCGAGCGAGCGGCGGCGGCGGGCCTCCGCCGAACGGGCGGCCAAAGACGTCGTGGCGCGCGCCGAGGCGGCGTGGCGGGCGCGAATGGCGACCGTGGAAGGACGGATGATCTACGCCCGCCGGCGCATGATCGAGATCGTCAATGGCGATCTCAAGAACCACGGACTGCGGCGCTTCTTCCTGCGAGGCCTGGCAAAGGTCGCTTGCGAGGCACGGTTGCACGCCATCGCCCACAATCTCCGCCGAGCATGCTCGCTCGGCTTCACCTGGGCATAACCGCCCGCAGACGACCAGCCCCCCAAACCCGCTCGCCGCGTCCCTTACCAGCCCGTCGAACGACAAACCCGAAATTCTCTCACACGCTCTTTCGCG
>JASHTP010000398.1 GCA_030040495.1 Alphaproteobacteria bacterium | reverse complement strand
CATAGCCGCACGCGGCCGTAATCGAGGCGGCCGGCGGAAGCGGCGGCGAGCGCGACATGGTCGCCGAGCGGCGACAGTGGCGAGAGGCAGCAGGCGGTGAGCGCGCCGAGCGACAGCAGGAAGGCGAAGCCGTGCGCCGCCGGCAGCAGCGCGAAGCCCGCTGCCGCGCCGAGGCTCAGCAGCAGCATGATCCGGCGCGGCGCGGCGCTGCGGTCGGCGGCAATGCCGGCAAGCGGGTTGGCGGCGAGCTTGAGCCACTGGGCGACCGCCAGCAGCACGCCGATCTCGCCGGCGGAAAGGCCGCGCCCGGCGAGCCATGCCGGCCAGAACGGGAGTTGCACGCCAGCGAGCGAGAACATCGCGGCATAGAAGAACGCAAGGCGCAGCGCGGGCGGCATGGCGGGCAGTCTGCGGCCACGGCCGGGGCCGGCGCAACCGCGGCCGGCCGCGCGATTGACTTCGCTCGCGACCAGTGCCAGAAGGCGCGCACAGAACCGGCGGGCGAACGCGCCCGAAGCAGCGCCACCGCCGGGCGGGAGGGTGGCTCATGCGGTTGCGCAACGCGCTGCTGATCGCCGCGGCGCTGACGGTGCTTGCCGCCGTGCCGGCGCGCGCCGACCAGAGCGGCTGGTATGTCGGGGCCGAAGGCGGCTGGTCGAAGCTGGCGCCGATGGGTTCCTCCGACAGCACCCTCAACTTCACCTCGGAGGAGTCCAACGGCTTCGCCGCGCTCGGTTTCGCCGGCTACGATTTCGGTCTCTTCCGTGCCGAAGGCGAGCTCGGCTATCGCCACCACGACGTAACCTCGCTCACCGTGATCAGCGGCGCCGGCTCGCTCAACGGCGCGAGCGCCAATCCCACCGGCACCGTCTCGGTGCTCTCTTTCATGATCAACGGCATCGTGCCGCTGCTGCCGAGCTGGCGCGTCTCGCCCTATATCGGCGCCGGCGTCGGCGGGGCGCATTTGTCGCTCAATCAGCTCGGCGTCGCCAATACGACCATCTCCAACGACACCGACATGCGGGTCGCGGGCCAAGGCATCGTCGGCGTCGATGCGCGCGTCACGCCGCGTATCTCGCTCGCGCTCGATTACCGCTATTTCCTCACCGTCGATCCCAGCTTCAAGGATGCGGCGGGAGTTCCGTTCCACAGCGAGTATCGCGATCAAAACGTGATGCTGCGCGTGACCTTTCATTTCGGCGCGCCGCCGCCCCCGCCGCCGCCGGTGCGGCCGGCTGCTGCGCCAATGCCGGCCCCGCCGCCGGTTGCTCCGCCGCCGCCGCCGGTCGCTGCGGCGCCGGCGCCGCCGCCGCTCTTCCTCGTCTTCTTCGCCTTCGACAAGGCGACGCTGACGCCGGAAGGCGCCAAGGTGGTCGAGCAAGCGGCGGCGACCTACAAGGCCGCCGGCGCGGCGCGCATCAGCGTCAGCGGCTACACCGATCTCGCCGGGACCGCCGCCTACAACCTCGCGCTGTCGAGGCGGCGCGCCGACACGGTGCGCCGCTACCTGCTGAAGCTCGGCGTCCCCGCCGCCGCCATCGACGAGAAGTGGTTTGGCAAGGCCAATCCGCGCGTCCCCACCGCCGACGGCGTGCGTGAGCCGCAGAATCGCCGCGTCGAGATCATGCTGCCCTGAGGCGCTCCTCGCCTAGGCCGGCTTGCGGTTGGCGAGGAAGATGCCGGAAAGAATGAGGGCGGCGCCGACCAGGTGGAAGGGCGCGATCGCTTCGCCCAGAAACGCGTGGGCGAGCCCGGCCGAGAACAGCGGCATCAAATAGGAGAAGAGGCTCGCGCGATTGGCGCCGATCGCGGTGACGCCGCGGTTCCAGCCGAAGAAGGCGATGACCGCCGGGAAGAGCCCGACATAGAGATAGCCCAGCGCCGCCGTGCCGGTCTCGGGCAAAGGCCGGCCGAGCCAGGATTCCGCGAGGTGCAGCGGCAGCACGGTGGCGGCGCCGATGGCGAAGAGCACGGCGAGCAGCGCCACCGGCGACAGCTCGCGCGGCGCGCGCGGCAGCAGCACGGTATAAACCGACCAAGTGGCGACGCCGACCAGGATGGCGAGGTCGCCGCGGTTGACGCCGAGATGCAGCAGCGCGCCGGGATCGCCGCGCAGCACGATGACGAGCACCCCCAGGAGCGAGACGGAGAGGCCCAGGATCTGCAGCGGCGCGGCGCGCTCGCGGTGGAAGAGGAAGGCGGCGATCAGCGTCAGCATCGGCCCGGCCGAGTTGATGAGCCCGGCGTTGATCGCCGTGGTCCATTGCAGCCCGACATATCCGAGGCTGTTGCAGATGGTGAGGCCGAGCAGCCCGATCGCCAGCAGGAACCGCCAGCGATGGAAGATGAGGGCGCGCTTGGCGATGATCTCCCGCGCGGCGAAGGGCAGCACGGCGAGGAAGGCGATGCTCCAGCGCATCAGGCTCAAGCCGAAGGGCGGCACCGTCCCCGCCAGCGCGCGGCCCACCACCGCATTCCCCGACCAGGACAGCATGGCGACGACGAGCAGCAGATAGGCGGTTGCCGTGCCCGTGCGCGGCCCGCCCTCTTCGTTCGCCACCTGCTCGGCCATGGCCGATATTGTCGCGTCCGGCGCGGGCCAACGCCAGACGGCAGATGGTCGCCATCGCCGGGCTGCATGGCGGATCGCAAACTGCGGCATGAGGCTATGCCGTCGACGCGGCTCCGAGCGCGCTGCCGCCGAACTGCGTGTTGTAGAGCTCGGCGAAGACGCCGCCCTGGCGCAGGAGCTCGGCGAAGCCGCCCCGCTCGGCGATGACGCCGTCGCGCAGCACCAGGATGAGGTCGGCGTTGCGCACGGTGGAAAGGCGGTGGGCGATGGTGAAGGTGGTGCGGCCTTGGGTCAGCCGGGCGATGCCTTCCATGACCAGCGCCTCGGTCTCGACGTCGAGCGCCGAGGTCGGTTCGTCCAGCACCAGGATCGGCGCGTCGCGCAGGATGGCGCGGGCGATGGTGAGACGCTGCTTCTCGCCTTCCGACAGCGTGGCGTTGTCGCCGAGCACGGTGGCGTAGCCCTGCGGCAGCGAGCGGATCAGCTCGTGGATGCGCGCGAGCCGCGCCGCCTCTTCGATCTCGGCGTCGCTCGCCTCCGGCCGGCCGTAGGCGATGTTGTCGCGCACCGAGATCGGAAACACCAACGGCGGCTGCAGCACCATGGCGATCTGCCGGCGCAGCGATCTGAGCCGATACTGCCGGACATCGACGCCGTCGACGAGGACGCTGCCGGTCGACGGGTCGAAGAAGCGCGGCAGCAGGCTCAGCAGCGTCGATTTGCCGGCGCCGGTGGCGCCGACCACCGCGACCTTGGTGCCGGGCGCGACGGCGAGATCGACCTGGCGCAGCACCGGCATCTCCGGGCGGTAGCGGAAGCTGACGCCGCGCCATTCGACCGCGCCCTTGGCGCCTTCGGACGGGAAGTCGCGGGAGCCGTCGACGAGGTCGGCCTCGGTGTCGAGGATCTCGAAGCAGCGCGCGGCGCCGATGCGCGCCCCGGCGATCAGTCCCCAGCTCTGGGTGATCTGGTTCACCGGCGCGTAGAGCTGCGCCAGATAGGAGATGAAGACGACGAGCTCGCCGAGCGACAGCGCGCCGCTCAGCACCGAACGCGCGCCGACATAGACCACCAGCGCGGTGCCGAGCGCGATCAGCGTGTTGACCATCGCGGAGTAGAAGGTCTGCCAGCTGTAGAGGCGGAGCGTCGCCTTCAGGCTGGCGCGGCTCGCGCCGATGAAGCGGCCGTACTCCTCCTCCTCCTTGGTGAAGGCCTGCACCACCTTGACCGAGCTCATCGCCCATTGCACCAGCGTGTAGACCGCGCTTTCGCGCTCGCGCACCTCGGCGGCGACCGTCGTGATCTTGCGGTTGAAGACGGCGATGACGGCGAAGAGGGCAGGGACGATGGTGAGCGACAGGGCGGTAAGCAGCGGGTTGATCGGCAGCAGCACCGCCAGCATGCCGGCGAGCAGCACCAGTGCCGAGACGATCGGCAGCATCCCGTTCATGATCATGGTCTGGACGGCGAAGCTGTCGGCGGTGATGCGATACATGAGGTCGCCCACCTTCTGCCGGCTGTGGAAGGCGAGCGACAGGCGCTGCAGGTGGGCGTAGAGGGCGCCGCGCAGATCGTTCACCATGCGCTGGCCGACGCCGATGGTGGTGTAGTTGTGCAAGAGCGCCATCAGCCCCGAGCCCATGGTGACGATGACGAGGCCGACTGCGGCGACGATCAGCAGCGGCCCGGAGGCCAGGCCCGACAGCGGCGGCAGCGCGACCGGCCGGTGGCCCAGCACATGGTCGATGACGAGCTGCAGCGGCCAGGGCTTCAGCAGGTCGAAGCCGGCGATGAGGAAGACCTGGATCAGCGCCCAGACGAGGCGCCAGCGATAGGGGCGGAGATAGGGCAGGAACTTCCAGGTGGAGGCACTCATGGCGGGAAGGCGGCGGTCAGGCGGCGCGCGGCATGTCCGCGGCCGCCGCCGCCGGCGCCGCCGCGACCGGCGTCACGCCCTGGCTCTTCGCCACCGTGGCGACGATGCCGCGCATCAGCCGGCCGAACTCGACGGTGCGGTAGGCGATGAGCGCGCCCTGCGCCAAGCCGAGGAGCCCGAGCACCGCCGCCGCCTCGGGCAGCTCCAGGATCAGCGCCGCCGCCGTGGCGACGGCATAGGCGCGCAGGATGAAGGTCGAGAGCCGCGACAGCCGCATGGCGCAGCGCACGCGCAGCAGCCGCTTCATGCCGCCGTGATTTTCGGTGCAGACCAGCACATAGGCACGGCTCCACAGGCCGCGGGCGATCTTCAGGTCCCAGTCGTTCCAGCCCTGATCGGTGACGACGAAGTATTTCTGCGGCGTCAGGAAATGCATGAGCCCGCCGAGCAGCAGCTCCTTCTCGTCGCCGCGCTCGCTCCAATAGGAGAGATAGAAGGCGCGGTCGCGCCAGTCGATGCGCGCCGGCTCCGGCGCCTGCGGCATCGGCAGCGGCGCGTTGCCGTGGGTGCGCATCTCCCGGACCCGCCATTTGAGCCGCTCCCAGCCGCGCAGGATCGGCCCGACATAGATCAGCAGCGCCACCAGCGCCCGCGCCTTGAGGCCGCGGAAGCGCTTGTCGATCGGCGCCTTGAGCGCGCCGTTGATGCACATCACCCAGGTGGTGACGAGCGGCACGGTGAGCAGCCAGGCCCAGCCGCCGGCGACAACCCCGCCCGCCGCCAGCAGCAAGGCGACGACGTTCCACTCGAAGGACAGCGGCAGGAAGGCGGCGAGCGAGGAGGGCGGCTCGTAGAGCGTCTGGAACAGGCCGCGGCCGAAGACGCCGGAATAGATCACCGGCTTCCGCGACAGCAGCAGCGCCGCCGACAGGTCGCCATAGATGCGGCCGAGCCATCGCGCCTGGCCGAACAGGTTGAAGCGGAAGGGATGCTTGGAATAGACCAGCGCCTCCGCCTTGCCGTAGCCGCGCTGCTGGCCGATATAGGCTTTGACCGTGTTGCGGCGAAAATGCCAGACCACCGCCGCGGGGCTGAAGCCGATGGTGTAGCCCTCGTCCTGGAAGCGCCAGCAGATGTCGACATCGTCGCCAGCGGCGCGGTAGACGGGATCGAAGCCCCCCAAGCGCAGCAGCACGTCGCGGCGGAACGCCATGTTGCAGCCGGCGATGTGCTCGGCGACGTCGTCGGAGAGCAGCACATGCGTCGGCCCGCCCGGCGACACCGCCACCGCCGCCGGCACCAGGCTGTCCTCGGGCGGCGGGAAGTTGGGACCGCCGCAGGCGACGAGCTGCGCCGCCTCCATCTTGGCGACGAGATAGGCGAGCCAGTCCGGGTCGGCGACGCAGTCGCTGTCGGTATAGGCGACGATCTCGCCGGTTGCCGCCTCGGCGCCGACATTGCGCGCCGCCGACAGGCCCTTGTTCTCCTGGCTGATGATCCGACAATAGGGGAAACGCTCGGCGATCTCGAGCGTGCGGTCGGTCGAGCCGTCATTGACGACGATGACCTCGTAGTCGGGATAGTTGAGCGTCTCCAGCGAGGCGAGGCACGCCGCCATGGTGCGCTCGGCATTGTAGGAGCAGACCACCACCGAGACGCGCGGATAGCGCTCGAGCCGCGGCGGAATCGGTCCCTTGTAGCGGTCCTGCACCGCGGCGAAGGCCGGCTTGGGCTGGCGCTTCCGGTCGACTAGGCCGAAGGCCCAGTCCTCGATGAGATGGCCGCCGGTGAACCATTCGTCGGTCCAGGCGAAGACGAAGGTGCCGGCCGCGCCCATCTCGAAGGCGGCGCGGATCTGCCAGGACAGGATCTTGGCCTGCTCCTCGTTGCCCTCGCGCATGGAATCGATGCCGAACTCGGTCAGCACCAGCGGCCGGTCGACGGCGAGGTTGTGCAGCCGCGAGAGATAGCGGCGGAAGGCGGCCTCGTCGTGGAGATAGACGTTGAAGCACAGGAAGTCGGTGAAGTCGACGGTGAGGTACTCGGTCGAGGGGAAGTTGGCGTAGCTCACCAGCCCTTCGGGATGAATGTCCTTCACCGCCGCGACCAGCTTCTTCAGGAAGGCGCGCACCCGCTCCGGCCCATGCCAGCGCACGACGTCGGGCGGAATCTCGTTACCGACGAGGTAGGCGAAGATGGCGGGATGGCGGTTGAGCCCGCGCACCGATTCGACCACGGTGCGGATGATCTCTGCCTGGATCGCGGCGCTGTCGAGGAAGGTGACGTGCTGCGACCAGGGGATGCCGGCGAGCACCTTGAGTCCGGCCTCGTGCGCGAGGTCGAGCAGCCAGAGCGGCGGCACGGTGAAGACGCGCAGCGTGTTGGCGCCGAGCTCGGCCATCAGCGCGAAGTCGCGGACCACCGTCTCGCGCTCGGGGAACTGTGCGCCGTGCGAGCCCGGCGCGAAGGGACCGTAGGTCGTGCCCTTGACGAAGAACTTGGTCGCGCCGGCGAAGAAGAACTTGCCCTGGACGCGGATCGCCGCGCCGTCCACGCCCGCATGCGCGGGCTGGCGTGCCGCGACGGCGGTCTCGACCGGCTGCATGATCGCTTCCAACTCCTGTCACCCCGGGCGCCGACGCGGCGTCGCCCCGGAGGCGCCGCGGCGGGCTTCCCGGCAGAAGGCTGCTCGCGCGCGCCTCATGCCGCGGCCGGGATAGCGCCGCAGAACGCCCGGCCTGTCAAGCGTCAGCTGCCCGCCGCCGGCGCCGCGGC
>JASHTP010000397.1 GCA_030040495.1 Alphaproteobacteria bacterium | reverse complement strand
CGGCGGCGAGCGGCACGGCGGCGGCGCGCGCCGCCGCCAGCGCGGCGAGCGCGTTGGCGACATTGTGGCGGCCGGGCATGCCGAGCGTCACCGCGACGGCATCGCCCGCCGCGCGGTCGCGGAGCGCGAAGCTGATCGCATCCGGCGCCGGCGCGAGCCCGGTCGCCAGCAGGTCCGCTTGGGGGTCGGCGAGGCTGTAGGTCACCACCCGCTCCTTCGGCAGCGCCGCGGCGAGCGCCGCGGTCTCGTCATTGTCGAGGTTCAGCACGGCGACCGCCGATTTCTCGACGAAGTCGCGGAAGAGGGTGCGCAGCTCGCCCAGCGACTTGTGGTCGAGGGCGACGTTGTTGAGGACGGCGATGCGCGGCCGGAAGAGCGCGATCGAGCCGTCGCTCTCGTCGACCTCGCTGACGAAGATCTCGCCCTTGCCGACGACGGCGCTGGCAAAGGGCGTGTCGGCCGAGAGGAAGTTCTTCATCACCGCGCCGTTCATGATCGTCGGGTCGCGCCCGCAGCGATGGAGGATCCAGCCGATCATGCCGGTCGTCGTCGATTTGCCGCTGGTGCCGGCGACGCCGATGCTCAGCGGCGCGTCGTTGAAGAGCGACGCCAGCAGCTCGGCGCGCGTCATCAGAGCGGCGCCGACGCGGCGCGCGGCCGCCACGTCCGGCACCGTCTCCTCGACCGCCGCCGAGGTGACCAGGAACTGCTCCGCCCGCGTGATGCCGCTGCCGTCCTGCGGGAAGAGCGCGATGCCGCGCCGGCGCAGGAAGGCGAATTTCTGCGGCGTCCGCCCCTGGTCGAGGCTGCGATCGGAGCCGGCGACGGCCGCGCCCTTCTCGCGCAGGATCAAGGCAAGCGGCAGCATGCCGCTGCCGCCGATGCCGCAGAAGAAGTAGGGCCTGTCTCGATCCATCGGCCGAAGCTACAATCCGCCCCGGACGGTGACAAGCAAGCCCAGGATTTCCCGGCGCTTATGAGCGGCAGCGGCATGAAGATCGGCGTCGTCGCGCCCGGCTCGCGCATCGAGCCGGCGGTGGCGGAGCGGGTGGCGGCGCTCGCCGCGCGGCTCTATCCCGATCGCGCGCCCGAGCTGCGCTTCCACCCGCAATGCTTTCTCTCCGCCGGGCATTTCGCCGGCGACGACGCGGCGCGGGCCGCTGCGTTCCTCGAGGTGGCCAACGACGAGAGCCTCGACGCGCTGTGGTTCGCGCGCGGCGGCTACGGCTCGTGCCGGCTGGCCGAGCGCGTGCTCGCCGGACTGACCGACGGCGCCCGGCGCAAGCTCTATCTCGGCTACAGCGACGCCGGGGCGCTGCTGGCGCCGCTCTACCAGGCGGGCTTCCGCCGCCTCGCGCACGGGCCGATGCCCGCCGACATCAACCGCCCGGGCGGCGACGCCGCGGTGGCGCGCGCCTTGGCCTTCCTGGTCGATCGCGCGGCCGACGCGCTCGAGCCGTCGGTATCGCCGGCGACGCCGACGGCGGCCTTCAACATCACCGTGCTCAGCCATCTCGTCGGCACGGCGCTGCAGCCGGACCTCGCGGGCCACGTGCTCATGCTCGAGGAGGTGGCGGAGGCGATGTATCGGATCGACCGCGCCCTGTTCCAGATCACCGGCAACGCCGCGCTGCGGCGGGTCGCCGGCATCCGGCTCGGCCGCTGCAGCGCCATCCCCGCGAACGAGCCGGCGTTCGGCCAGAGCGAGGAGCAGGTGGCGCGGCACTGGTGCGAAAGATCGGGGATTCCCTATCTCGGCCGCGCCGACATCGGCCACGACATCGACAACAAGATCGTGCCGTTCGGGCGCTGGCCCGCGCCGCGGGCGGAAGGGGCGGTTGGCTAGGCGATGACGCTCTGGGACGAAGTCGACGGCGGACCGTACGTCGTCGTCGTCTGCGTCGTCCCGTTCGAGTAGGTGATCACCGTCGTCGTCACGCCATTCGGCGAGGTCGTGCTCGTCTCGCTCTCGATCGTCGCCGATGACGAAGACGACGAGCCGCCGCCGCCGCCGCCGTGGCCGCCTCGCGCCGGCGCCGCCGATTGCAGCGCGGAGAAGGTTTGCTGCGCGGCGGAGATGTTGCCGGATTGCAGCGCGCTGCCGATCTGGCTCAGCGCCTGGGTGAACGGGTTGCTCTGACCATTGGCGCCGCCCGGCAGGGGGTTCTGGCTGATGAACTGGTTGAGCGTCGCATAAGCCTGCTGCGCCGCGCCCAAATTGCCGGATTGGAGAGCCTGGGCCAGCTGCTGGAAATCGTTCTTGAACTCGGTGATCAGCTGGCTGTTGGGCGGGGTGAGGCCCGCCTGCGACGAGCTCACGCTGGTGATGGACATGGGGTACTCCTCATGGCGCGGCGCCGGGAACGATCGGGGCGGCCCGATTTCGGATTATCTTGGATTTTATGCATTTACATCGCGTTAACGTCGCCTCCGGCGCGGGAAAGCCCGATGCGAGATCGCGCGCGCCTCGGCGGCGGCTCCGCCGCGGGGTCCTGGCCGGCAGGATTTGCCGAGCTTGAGCGCGCCCGTCCCGGAAGCGGCGCGCAATCGCGCCGGAAAAGCCCGGCACGGTCGTTGCTTCCGGGACAGCGGAACCATGGTTTTGGTCGCGCGCCGTCGCTGACTCCGAGCGGATCGATGAAGATTCACGCCCCGACCTT
>JASHTP010000032.1 GCA_030040495.1 Alphaproteobacteria bacterium | reverse complement strand
GCCCGCGCCCCGACCGGTGGGTCTGTGGCTCCCGGGACGCCCCGTCCGCGGTCGCGGGCAAGGCGAAGCACGAGGGACGCGGCTCCCGCCGATCGCAATCCGCTCGGGCGAGCCGGTTTCACGGGAAACATGGTCGGGGATACCGGTACCCCATTGGGACGCGAATTTCGCTCGGATGACGTCCTTCCCACCGCCGGCGACGCGCGCCCGGTCAAGCCGAAACCGCCGGGAGGCGCCCGATCCAGCGGGGTGCTCCCGTGGAATTTTTTGGCCGTGATCGGCTGGGACGGGGGGCGCGCGCAAGCGCCGGCTTCCGTTGCTTCACGATGTCAAAGAGCCCGATGGACGAGGGTAGCACGGGACCCCTCAGCGCGGGCGGCTGACGCCGCCTCCGCGGGCGGGGCGAAGCACGAGAGACGCGATTCCCTCTGATCGGAACCCGCTCTAAAGCCGTGCCGGCAGCTCGTGGCTCTTGATGGTGCGGTCGGTGGCGGCGTCGATCTCGTCGAGACGGATGCCGTAGCGCCAGAGCTCGCCGAGCTGCTCGAGCACCGCCTTGGCGCTGGGCTCGTCGAGGACGATGCCGTCATGGACGGCGTGGCTCAGCACCAGGCAGCGGTCGCCCTCGAAGTCGACGTCGCGGATCTGGATGTCCGGCTCGTGCCGCGCCAGATCGTAGTGGCGGGCGAGCGCGCGGCGGATCTCGCGGTAGCCGCGCTCGTCATGGATGGCGTTGACGAGCAGCGCGTCGGCGTTCTCCTCGTCGAGCACCCTGAAGAGGCGGAACTCGCGCATGAGGCGCGGGCTCAGATATTGCAGCACGAAGCTCTCGTCGCGGTAGTTGGCCCAGGCATGGCGCAACGTGCCGTAGGGGTCGCCGTTGCCGGCGATGTCGGGGAACCACTCGCGGTCCTCGGCCTCGGGCTCCAGGCAGATGCGCTTCACGTCGCGCATCATGGCGAAGCCGAGCGCGTAGGGGTTGAGGCCGTTGTAGCGCGGATCGTCGAAATCGGGCTGGGCGACGACGCTGGTGTGCGAATGCAGCGCCTCGAGGAAGGAGCCGTCGCTGATCAGCCCCTTTTCGTGCAGCCGCGTCATGATCTCGTAATGGACGAAGGTGGCGCAGCCTTCGTTGAGCAGCCGCGTCTGCTTCTGCGGGTAGAAGTATTGCGAGATGTGGCGCACGATGCGCAGCAGCTCGCGCTGCCACGGCTCGAGCCGCGGCGCGCGCTTCTCGAGGAAATAGAGCAGGTTCTCCTCGGGCAGGCCGAGCTTGCGGCGGATCTCGGCGCGCCGCTTCTCCTTGCTCTGCCCTTCGCCTTCGGCGGGCCTCTCGCCGATGACGGCGGTGCGCCAGATGTCGTCGAAGTTCTCTTCGAAGTGGCGGCGGCGGTCCTCCTCGCGCTTGCGCTCCTCCTCGAGGTTGAGCTTCCCCGGGCGCTCGTAGCGGTGGACGCCGTGGTTCATCAGCGCATGAGCGGCGTCGAGCACGCGCTCGACCGCCTCGACGCCGTGGCTCTCCTCGGCATGGGCCACGAAGTCGCGCGCAAAGGCCAGATAGTCGAGGATGCCGGTGGCGTCGGTCCACTGGCGGAAGAGGTAGTTGTTCTTGAAGAAATGGTTGTGGCCGAAGGCGGCGTGCGCGACGACGAGCGCCTGCATGGTCATGGAGTTCTCCTCCATGATGTAGCTGATGCAGGGGCTCGAATTGATGACGATCTCGTAGGCGAGGCCCTGGATGCCGTGGCGGTAGAGCGCCTCCTCGCGGGCGAAGCGCTTGCCGAAGCTCCAATGCCGGTACATCAGCGGCAGGCCGATCGAGGCGTAGGCGTCGAGCATCTGCTCGGAGGTGATCACCTCGATCTGGTTGGGATAGATATCGAGACCCATCTCGCCCAGCGCGATCTCCTCGATCGCGCCGTAGACGCGGCGCAGCTTCTCGAAGTCCCACTCCGGCCCTTCGAAGAGCAGCCGGCTCGGCGCGGCGACGCCGCCGTCGGCGGCCATCACGCGTGCTCCCGATGCTTGGCGAAGAGCTCGTGGAAGACCGGGAAGATCTGCGTCTGGTCCGCCACCTTGCGCATGGCGAAGTTGCGGTGCTGCTCGGCGATCTGGCTGTAGGTGCGCCAGAGATCCGTGGGCGGCGAGGGGAAGCCGTGGCGCAGCGTCGCCTCGGCGCCGACCTCGATATAGGCGAAATACTGCGCGAGCGGGAGGATCTCGCCGCCCAGCAGCTGGCTGCAGCGGTCGCTGTCCTCGGTATAGTTGTCGCCGTCGGAGGCCTGAGCGGCGTAGATGTTCCAGTTGTCGGGGCTGTAGCGTGCGCGCGCCACCTTGAGCATCTCCTCGAGCGCGGTCGAGACGATCGTGCCGCCGGTCTCGCGGCTGTGGAAGAAGGTCTCCTCGTCCACCTCCTGCGCGTTGCTGGTGTGGCGGATGAAGACGATGTCGACGTGCTTGTAGCGCCGCGTCAGGAAGACGTGCAGCAGCAGGAAGAAGCGCTTGGCCAGGTCTTTCATCGCCTCGGTCATCGAGCCCGAGACGTCCATCAGGCAGAACATCACCGCCTGGGTGTTGGGCTTCGGCACGCGGTCGAAGCGGTTGTAGCGGACGTCGACGGGATCGATGAAGCCGACGCGGCGGGCGCGGCGCTGCAGCATCTCGAGGTCGAGCTTGCTCTGCTCCGCGCTCTCGGCGTCGTCGGCGGCGAGCGCCGCCTCGATGTGCCGCTCGAGCGCGGCGATCTCGTGCGGCCGCGGCCGGTGCAGCGAGATGCGGCGCGCCAGGCTGTTGCGCATGGTGCGCACCAGGTTGAGGTTGGCCGGCGTGCCGGCGACCGAGTAGCCGGCACGCGTCAGCTGCGTCGCCTCGGTCTCCTTCATCCGCGTTTTGATCAGATCGGGCAGCTCGAGGTCCTCGAAGAAGAGGTTGAGGAACTCCTCCTTGGAGAGCACGAACTCGAAGGCGTCCTGCTCGCCGCCGTCCTCGTTGCTGGCGCCGCCGCGGCCGCCGCCTTCGCCGGCGGGCGGCCGCTCGATGCGGTCGCCGACGACGTACTTCTTGTTGCCGGGGACGATGTATTCGCGCTTGCCGCCGTGCGCCGCGCGGTGGAACGCCGGTTCGGCGATGCCGCGGCTCGGGATCGAGATCTTCTCGCTGCCTTCGGTCTCGCCCACCTTGCGCCGCTTGAGCGCGTCGACGAGCGCCTTCTTCACCTCGCCTCTCGCCCGGCCGATGAAGCGCTGCCGGTTGGCAAGGCTCTTGCCCTTGGGATTCGGCCGTCGATCGATGATGTTCATCGGGCGAGATGTCTCCGTCTGGGCGCCGCTAGCCGGCTTTATTGACGCGCATGTACCACTCGACGAGGCGGCGGACCTGGCGCTGGGTGTAGCCGCGCGACACCATGCGCTCGAGGAAGTCCTGGTGCTTCTTCTCGGTGTCCGAGTCCTTCTTGGAGCCGAAGCTGATCACCGGCAGCAGGTCCTCGACCTGCGAGAACATGCGCTTCTCGATCACTTCGCGCAACTTCTCGTAGGAGGTCCAGGACGGGTTGCGGCCGCCGTGCGAGGCGCGGGCGCGCAGCGCGAACTTCACCACCTCGTTGCGGAAGTCCTTGGGGTTGGCGATCCCCGCCGGCTTCTCGATCTTCGAGAGTTCCTGGTTGAGGAGCTCGCGGTCCATGAGCTGTCCCGTATCCGGGTCCTTGTAGTCCTGGTCCTCGATCCAGGCATCGGCATAGGCGACGTAGCGATCGAAGAGGTTCTGGCCGTAATCGCCATAGGACTCCAGATAGGCCTTCTGGATCTCGTTGCCAATGAACTCGGCGTAGCGCGGCGCCAGCTCGGCCTTGATGTAGGTGAGGAGCTTCTTCTCGTTCTCCTCGGGGAACTGCTCGCGGCGGATCGACTGCTCGAGCACGTACATGAGGTGCACGGGGTCGGCCGAGACTTCCTGCGTGTCGTAGTTGAAGGTGCTGGACAGCACCTTGAAGGCGAAGCGGGTCGACAGCCCTTCCATGCCTTCGTCGACGCCGGCGGCGTCGCGGTATTCCTGCACGGTCTTGGCGCGCGGGTCGCTGTCCTTGAGGCTCTCGCCGTCGTAGGAGCGCATCTTCGAGTAGAGGTTCGAATTCTCGTGCGGCTTCAGGCGCGACAGCACGCAGAAGCGCGACAGCATGTCGAGCGTGCCGGGCGCGCAGGGCGATGCGGCGAGCTCGCTGTTGGAGAGCAGCTTCTCGTAGATCTTGCGCTCCTCGGCGGCGCGCAGGCAGTAGGGGACCTTGATGACCGAGATGCGGTCGATGAAGGCCTCGTTGTTGCGGTTGTTCTTGAAGGTCTGCCACTCCGCCTCGTTCGAGTGCGCGAGGATGATGCCCTGGTAGGGGATCGCGCCGATGTTCTCGGAGCCGATGTAGTTCGCCTCCTGAGTCGCCGTGAGCAGCGGGTGCAGCATCTTGATCGGCGCCTTGAACATCTCGACGAACTCGAGGATGCCCTGCGTGGTGCGGTTGAGCCCGCCGGAGAAGGCGTAGGCGTCGGCGTCGGCCTGGCTGAAGAACTCGAGCTTGCGGATGTCGACCTTGCCGACCAGGCTCGAGATGTCCTGGTTGTTCTCGTCGCCGGGCTCGGTCTTGGCGATGGCGATCTGGCGCAGCCGCGACGGGTGGATGCGCACCACGGTGAATTTCGAGATGTCGCCGCCGAACTCGTCCAGGCGCTTCAGCGCCCAAGGCGAAGCGAGCCCGGTCAGGCGCCGCTTCGGAATGCGATAGTTCCGCTCCAGCGCGTCGCCCATGCGGTTGGGGTCGAAAAGACCGAGCGGGCTCTCGAAGACGGGGCTGAACTCCTTGCCCGCCTTGAGCACGTAGATCGGCATCTTCTCCATCAGCAGCTTCAGCCGCTCGGCGAGGGAGGATTTGCCGCCGCCCACCGGGCCCAGGAGGTAAAGCACCTGCTTGCGCTCC
>JASHTP010000396.1 GCA_030040495.1 Alphaproteobacteria bacterium | reverse complement strand
GCCTCGACGGCACGTTCCACGCCTTCATCAAGCTGACCCCTGAGGCGGCGCTCGCGGCGGCGCGGGCGGCGGAGGCGGAGATCGCCGCCGGGCGCTGGCGCGGGCCGCTCCACGGCATCCCCTACGCGCTCAAGGACATCATCGATGTCGCGGGGCTGCCGACCACGGCGCATTCGAAGCTGCTCGTGGCCAATATCGCCGCGGCGGACGCGCCGGTCGCGGCCCGGCTCAAGGCGGCGGGCGGCGTGCTGCTCGGCAAGCTCTCGACCCACGAGTTCGCCATCGGCGGCCCGTCCTTCGACCTGCCCTGGCCGCCGGCGCGCAATCCCTGGAACCCGGACTATTTCCCCGGCGGCTCCTCGAGCGGCAGCGGCGCCGGGCTCGCCGCCGGCCTCTTTCCGGCGGCGCTCGGCACCGACACCGGCGGCTCGATCCGCAATCCCGCCGCGCAATGCGGCATCACCGGGCTGAAGCCGACCTACGGCCGCGTCAGCCGGCGCGGCGTGCTGCCGCTCGCCTTCTCGCTCGACCATGTCGGGCCGATGACGCGCACCGTGCGCGACAACGCGCTGCTGCTGCAGGCGATCGCCGGCCACGACCCGTTCGATCCCGCCAGCGCCGACGAGCCCGTGCCCGACTACGCCCAGTCGCTCGGGCAGGGCGTCAAGGGACTGCGCATCGGCGTGATCCGCCACTTCTACACCACCGACCTCGAAGCCGACGGCGAGATGGTGGCGGCGATCGAGGCGGCGGCGCGGCTCTTCGCCGAGGCGGGCGCGGAGGTGCGCGAGACAAGGCTGCCGCCGCTGCAGGATTTCAGCGCCTGCGGCCAGATCATCATGCTCGCCGAGGCCTATGCGGTGCATGAGCGCTGGCTCAAGCAGCGGCCGCAGGATTACGGCGCGCGCGGGCGCGAGCGGCTGCTCGCCGGCGCCGGGCTCAGCGCCGCCGACTATCTCCAGGCGGTGCGCTGGCGGCTGGCGCTGCGCGACCGGGCGGCGGCGGCGTTCCGCGAGATCGACCTCGCGCTCACCGTCTCGAGCCACGACCCGGCCTGCCGCATCGACGACGATGCGGCGCTGGCGGCGACCTATGCGCGCCAGGCGCGCATGCCGTTCAACGTCACCGGCCAGCCGGCGCTGGTGATCCCGGCCGGCTTCGCCAAGAGCGGCCTGCCGCTGTCGCTGCAGCTCGTCGGCCACCCCTTCGCCGAGGCGACGCTCTACCGCGCCGCCGACGCCTACGAGGAAGCGACCGGCTGGACCAGGCGCCGCCCGCCGGGGCTTGCGGGCTGAGGCGCGCGGCGGCGTCCGCTCACGGCATCAGCCACCAGGTCATGTCGTTGCGCTCGCCGCAATCCGCGGCCGAGCCATAGCCTTCGAGGCTGATCACCACCGTCCCGTCGATGCGCCGGACCTGGCGCCTTGCGTCGAGGCAGGCCGCCTGCGAGACGCCGCCGACGCTCACCGCCACGTTGGGCCAGTCGCGCTTGGTGTCGACGGTGACGGCGCTTTCGCGGAAATGGCGCCGGATCGCCTGGCCCATGCCCGCGACCGGCTGCAGCACCACCTGCCGGTCGAGCTCGCCCGCCGCCCCCTCGAGCTCGTGCCGCAGCGCCAGGCCGGGCGGCTCGAAGGCGCGATAGAGGCCGTATTCGACGCTCCAGCTCCCCAGGATCAGCAGCAGGATCACGAGGCCGCGCGGCAGGCGGCGCGCCACCCGGCGCGGCAGCGGCCGCGCGTCCCGTCCGGGGACTTCGATCGATGTGGTGAGCGACATTGCCGGCCTCCCTCTCTCCCGCCAGGTGCGCCAAGCTAAGGATAAGGATGGGGGTGGGCGCGCCCCGCTGTCTGTGAGCGGCGTCACAGGCCGGAAAAGGCGGTCGGCGCGGCGGCCCTCCCTATCTCGCCGGCGTCCGATCGGCTATGAAACCCGCCGAGCAAGGGGAGCGCGCATGAAACGCCGATTGCTGCTTACCGCCGCCACCGGGCTTCTCGGCGCCTTCGCGGCGCTCCGCCGCGGCGAGGCGGCGCCGGCCGCGGCCGCCCACCGCCTGGCGCTCCATGTCGACCGCAACGACGCCCAGGTGATGAACATCGCGCTCGGCAATGCCGGCAACGCCGCCGCCTATTTCGCCGCGCGCGGCGAGACGCTCGCCATCGAGCTGGTCGCCTACGGGCCCGGCCTTCACATGCTGCGCGCCGACAGCTCGCCGGTGAAGGAGCGCATCGCCGAGACCCACGAGAAGCTGCCGCAGATGGTGTTCAGCGCCTGCAACAACACGCTCCAGGCGATGCAGCGCGCCGAGCACAAGGAGATCCCGCTGCTGCCGCAGGCCCGGATCGTGCCGGCGGGGATCGTGCGGCTGATCGAGCTGCAGGAGCAGGGCTTCCGCTACGTCAAACCCTGAAAGGAGGCAAGAATGCTGCCGCATCGCCGGCTCGGCACGAACGGCCCGTCGGTTTCCGCCATCGGACTCGGCTGCATGTCGCTGTCGGGCGTCTACGGCAAGAGCGACGACGAGGCGGGCATCGCCTTGATCCACCACGCCCTCGACCGCGGCATCGACCTGCTCGACAGCGCCGACCTCTATGGCTGGGGCCACAATGAGCAGCTGGTCGGCCGCGCGCTCAAGGGACGGCGCGAGGGCGTGGTGCTGATCAGCAAGTTCGGCCAGGTGAAGACGCCGACCGGCCAGGGCGTCGACGGCAGGCCCGACTATGTCCAGCAGGCCTGCGAGGCGAGCCTGAAGCGCCTCGGCGTCGACCGGATCGACCTTTATTTCCAGCATCGCGTCGATCCCAAGGTGCCGATCGAGGACACGGTGGGCGCCATGGCGCGGCTCATCGAGCAGGGCAAGGTGGGTTATCTCGGCCTCTCCGAGGCGCGGCCGGAGACCATCCGCCGCGCCCACGCGGTGCACCCTATCGCCGCGGTGCAGACCGAATATTCGCTGCTCTATCGCCAGGAGGCGGAGGAGACGCTCGCCACCACGCGCGCGCTCGGCATCGGCTTCATGGCCTATTCGCCGCTCGGCCGCGGCCTCCTCACCGGCGCGGTGCGCGGCGCCGCCGACATCGCCGGCGACCGCCGCGGCGAGCATCCGCGCTTCGTCGGCGACAATCTCGCGCACAACCTGACCCTGGTGGCGCGCGTCGAGGCGATGGCGCGCGAGAAGGGCTGCACGCCGAGCCAGCTCGTCCTCGCCTGGCTCCTGGCGCAGGGCGAGGACATCGTCCCGATCCCCGGCACCAAGCGCAAGGAGCGGCTCGACGAGAATCTGGGGGCGCTCGCGGTCAAGCTTTCGCCGGCCGAGGTCGCGCGCCTTTCCGCCGCGCTCCCGCCCGGCGCCGCCGCCGGCACGCGCTATCCCGAAGCGACGATGAAGGTGGTCTATCGCTAGCCGCGGCGCGAGCGCTCGTCGCGGGCCCCGTCAAGCGGAAACCGCCGGGAGGGGCCTGTCCCAGCGCGGTACTCCAGTGGAACCTCTTCTCGCATGATCCGCCGGGACAAGGAGCGCCGGCGACGAGTCCGCGAGCCGTCGCCGTCGCGCCCGCGGGCGGCGTCGGCATCCTTTCCTGCACGATGACAAAGAGCCCGTCGGCGATGGTATCGCTGCACCCCCTGCCCCTCCCGGTCGATGCTTGCCTCGCCGGTGGGTCAGGCAACAAACTGTCCGCGGACACCGGACGCGCTGCAAGAGAACCGCGTCCCCAGGCAGGAGGAAGCTCATGGACCTCAAGGGCACGGTTGCACTGGTGACGGGCGGCAATGGCGGGCTCGGGCAGCGCATCTGCCGCGCGCTGGCGAAAGAGGGCGTGCATATCGCCGTGATCTATGCGCAGAGCCGCGAGCAGGCGGAGGGGGTCGCGCGCGAGCTGACCTCGAGCCATCAGATCAACGCCGCGGCCTTCGCCTGCGACATCACCGACGGCGCGGCCGTGGCGGAGCTGATCGGCGCCGTGACCAGGCGCTTCGGCCGTCTCGACATTCTGGTCAACGACGCCGCCTACAACAAGGCGGTCCCGTTCGGCGACCTCGCCAATCTCACGCAGGAGCTGTGGGACAAGATCATGGCGGTCAACCTGACCGGGCCGATGCGCCTCATCAAGGCGGCGGCGCCGGTCATGAAGGCGCAAGGGCGAGGCCGCATCGTCAACATCGCCTCCATGGCGGGGCTCGCGCCGATGGGCTCGTCCATCGCCTATGCGGTGTCGAAGGCGGGCCTCATCCACCTGACGCGCTGCATGGCGGTGGCCCTGGCGCCCGAGACGCTCGTCAACTGCGTGGCGCCGGGACTGCTGGAGGGCACGCGCGCGACCGCCAATCTCCGGCCGGAGCAGATCGCGCGCTCGGCGTCCGAATCTCTCCTGAAGAAGGCCGCCGACAAGGACGATTGCGCCGACATGGTGACCGCCATGTGCCGCACCGAGACCATGACCGGCCAGACGATCGTCATCGACTCCGGGCGGGTATTCCATTGAGAAACGACCCCGCCCGTGCGACGGTCGCAGGAGGATCCGAACGGCGCCATCGAGGCGGCGACG
>JASHTP010000395.1 GCA_030040495.1 Alphaproteobacteria bacterium | reverse complement strand
GGCGCCCGATGATGCCGGCCGCAGCACGGCCGCGCTGACGACGCTCATGGCTTCCGCCTCCCTCGACCGACCCGTTGCGCGAAGTTCGCTCGAAACAAGATAAGACAATTCGAGCAGGCTGCCTACCTGTGAGCGGGACGGTAGGGGCCACCAAGAACCGTCCTCATCCTGAGCCTGTCGAAGGACGCATGGCGTCTTTGCAGCCGGTCTCGTCCGGCGCTCGGCCGTCGTGTGCTCGTCGAAAGGAGCTGCAGCAGAGATCTGCGTCCTTCGACAGGCTCAGGATGAGGTGCTTTTCTCAACGGCATCCCCCAGAGAGCCGCCGGCCGTCGACCGGCGCGCGGAGCGTGGCGCATTCTCCGCAAGGGTGCGGGCTCTCGCGATTGCCGTGCCTACGCCGGAGCGAAGCCGCCTCGGCTTCGCGCAGGCAGGTGCGCAATCGCTGACGCCCGCGCGCGACGACGCTCGCGCAAGCTCAGCGTTGCGCGAGTGTTGCGCGGACCCCGTCGCGGCGCGAATAGCGGAGCACGTAGTCCTCGCCGCTGCAGGCGAAGACGCGCTCGCGCTCGAGGTCGAAATCGGTGTGGTCGGCGAGCGCGCCGCCGGCTTCCTGGTACTTCTCGTAGGAAAGCTCGAACAGGCCGCGCATCGAGGCCTCCATGCCGTGCTCCAGGGTCTTGAACAGGCGGCCGTCGAGGTCGGCGGCTTCGATGATGCGGAGATCATAGGCGACGCGGCCGGCATAGGTCTCGCGCAGGCGCAGCTTGCGCTCGGTCGGCGCCACCGTGTCGCCGGCGACGTGATAGGCGTAAAGGCGCGCGGTGTTGGGAAAGAGGTGGCGCTCCTCGAAGAGCGAGCGGATTTGCCGCCGCGGCGGCGAGAAATAGTTCAGCGCCGCCGGCTCCTCCGACCAGGAGCGCGCGGACATGACGATCATCGACACGCCGCCGATCCAGCCGCGCGACACCCCCATGACGCCGGGGAGATCGTCCTCGGCGGAGGAGAAGCCGGAATTGTCGATCACCAGCCGGAACGTGTCGGGCGCGAGCTTTGCCATCAGCGAGGCGATGTAGCCGCCATAAGAGGTGCCGATGACGAACAGCCGGCGCCGGTCCAGCTTGTGCTCGGCGAGCAGGCGGTGCACCACCTGCAAATGGTCGAGCGCCGGCAGGAAGCCCATGGCGTTGTACTCGTCGGCGACGATGGCGAGCCGGCAGTCGCCATGCAGCTTGGTGATGCCGTTCTGCTCGAGCAACCCCGCGAGCTCGTGCAGCATCGCCACCATGTTGACCTCGCGCGGCATGCTGACGGTGACGCCGTAATGCTCCGCCAGCTTGACGAAGAAATCCGGCATCGGCACGACGCGTCCGGTCTTCTGGAAATTGGCGCCGAAATAGCGCGCCGAGACGGCGAGGCAATCGTAGCGGTTGGCGAGATGGGCGAGCAGGTTCTGCGCATAGGCGCCGCACGGATCCATGCCGTAGCCGGCGACGAAGAGCGCGAGCCCGGTGCCGGGTCCGATGCCGGCGTCGGGCGCGCAGGCGAGATAGTCGAGCGGCTTGCGCTCGACGCCGAGCTCGATGTCCGGATGCGGCGTGTCGATGCGCGCCGTCTGCATCGCGAGGTCCCCTGCTGCCGCGCCGGCAACGAAAGGCCCGGCGCCGCGCGAGGCTAGCAACCGCGTCTCAACAATCGGTTAACCAAGCCGCGGGCTCAGGAAGCGCTGCAGCAGCAGGCGGAAGGCGGCGAGCGATCTCGGCGCGTCGAGGGCGGGGAAGAGCGCGAGGCGGGCGCTGAGCCCCTCGGCGGCGGCGACCAGCACCGCGGCCGCGGCCTCGGCGTCGAGCGCGGGATCGACCTGGCGCTGCGCCTGCGCCTGGCGGATGGCGGCGGCGCAGAGCGCCACCACGGCGGCGTTGTGGCGGCGCACGATCTCGGCGATGCGCTCGTTGCGCGCCGCCTCGGCGAGGATCTCGCAGCCGAACTTGCTCTTCTCGGGATCGCTCGCGCTCATCGCCTCGCCGGCGATCTCGAGCATGCTGTCGAAGAGGTTGCGGCTGTGCTGCAGGCGCTCGAGCCGCGCCGTGAGCTGGCGGCGATCCTCCTCGCAGATGGCGGCGATGATCGCCTCCTTGCTGTCGTAGTAGCGGTAGACGTTGCCCGGGCTCATCGCCGCCTCGGCGCAGATGTCGGCCATGCTCGCCTGATGGAAGCCCTTGCGCTTGAAGCAGGCGAGCGCCGCCTCGCGCACATGCCGCCGTCGCGCCTCGAACCGTTCCGGATTGACCTTTCGCATGACGCGGTCTTAGCAGAAGCAGGCGGCGGAAGGGGCGCACATTGCAGCGAGCGTCAGGCGCGCCGCGCCGCGGCGAGCGCCTGCCAGACGCGCAGCGGGCTCGCCGGCATGTCGAAATCGCCAACGCCGGCCGGCGCCAGCGCGTCCATGATCGCGTTCATCACCGCCGGCAGCGCGCCCACCGTGCCGGCTTCGCCGGCGCCCTTGACGCCAAGCGGGTTGAGCCGGGTCGGCACCGGGTTGCTCTCGACCGCCATGGCGCAGAGATCGTCGGCGCGCGGCATGGCGTAGTCCATGAAGGAGGCGGTGAGCAGCTGCCCCGACTGCCGGTCGTAGACGACCTCCTCCATCAGCACCTGCCCCAGCCCCTGCACCACGCCGCCATGGATCTGGCCCTTCAAGGTCTTGGGATTGACCACGGTGCCGACATCGTCGACGACACTGTAGCGCTCGAGCGAGACGGCGCCGGTCTCGGGATCGATCTCGACCTCGCAGACATGGCAGCCATTGGGGAAGGTGTCCTGCGCCGGCGAGAAGCTGCCGGTCTCGAAGAGGCCGGGCTCGAGGCCGCGCGGCAGCTTCGCCGGCACGAAGGCGGCGCGCGCCACCTCCTTGATCGAGAGCGCGCGGTCGGTGCCGGCGACGGTGAAGCCGCCGGCGGCGAAGACCAGGTCGGCCTCGCTCACCTCGAGCAGGTGGGCGGCGATCCGCTTCGCCTTGGCGACGATCTTGTCGGCAGCGAGGCTCAAGGCGGTGCCGCCGATCACCGTCGAGCGCGAGCCCATCGTGCCCATGCCGTAGGCGACGAGATCGGTGTCGCCGTCGACGTAGCGCATGTCCTCGGGGGCGAGCCCGAGCTTCTCCGCGGCGATCTGGCGGAAGGTGGTCTCGTGCCCCTGCCCCTGGTTCTTGGTGCCCATCAGCAAGGTGGCGCGGCCGCTGCTGTCGAAGCGGATCTCGGCGAACTCCATGCCGGGGCTCGCCGCGCGCTCGACCG
>JASHTP010000394.1 GCA_030040495.1 Alphaproteobacteria bacterium | reverse complement strand
GCGGAGCTCCGGCAGCACGGCGCTGAACTCGCCGGCGGGCCGCGCCTGGCGCCAGCGCATCTCGCAGGCGGAGCAGGCCTTGGAGAGCGCCGCGACGAGCTCGCCCGGCACCGAGGTCGCGTGCAGCCAGAGCCGGCGCATCTCGGCGAGGTTGGCGCGCTGCCACGGGTCGAGATCGCCCTGCGCCCCGGCGCCGGCGATGAGGTCGGCCATGGCGGGGTCGGTCAGGATCTCGTGGCACACCACCTTGAGCGTCGCCAGCTGCTCGGCGCGCGCCGCAGCGCCGCCCGCCGGCATCAGCGTGGCGCTGTCCCACTGCAGCATCGCGGTCGCGTCCTGCAAGGCGCCGAGCCGCGCGAAGCGTGCTTCGAGGGACTTGTAGGGCGCGAGGCTCACGACGCTCCTCCTTCGGCGCGGCGGCGGCGGATGAAGAGGATGTAGATGACGGCGAGCGCCGCCGCCAGGGCGTACCAGGTGATGGCGTATTGCAGATGGTTGTTGGGCAGCTCGAGCCGCGTCTGGCCGCCGATGGGGAGCCCGCCGGGATTGGGGGTGGCGTCGGCGTCGATGTAGAAGGGCAGCACGCGGTCGAGCCGCGCCGCCTTCGCCATCGCCGGGATGTCGACCCAGATCCAGTAATTGCGCTCGACGCTGTTGTCGGGGAGGAACCAGGCCGGCTTCGCCGCGGGCGCGAGGCGGATCAGCCCGGTCACCGTCACCGTGCCCTGAAGCTCGCCCTCGGCGCGGCTCGCCGGCGCTTTGCGGTCCTCCGGGATGAAGCCGCGATCGACCAGCAGCACGGCGCCGTCGGCGAGCCGCAAGGGCGTGATCACGTGATAGCCGGCATGGCCGTCCTCGTCGGTGGCACCCAGGAAGAACTCGCGGTCGTTGACGAAGCTGCCGGTGGCGGAGACGTGGCGGTACTCGAGTCCCTGGGCCGCTTCGAGCGGGCGCGGCAGCGGGATCGGCGGCGCCGTCACCGCGGCGTGGCGCGCGGCGATGAGCCGCTCCTTCCAGCCGAGCCGCTGCACCTGCCAGGTGCCGAGCCCGAGCAGCAGAAGGAACGCCAGAAGCGCGAAGAAGCTCGGCCAGAACAGGGATTTCTTGGCGGACATGCCGATCTTTCGGCCAGGCTCAGCCGGCGCGCGGAGCGCCGAGCTGGCGATGGCGATACTGGAGCGCGATGAGCCCGGCCTTGAGCGGCCGCAGCAGCAGGATGGAGCCGCCGATCACCGTGGGCGTCCACAGCAGGACATGGACCCAGAGCGGCGGCGCGAAGACGACCTCGACGAGGATGGCGAGGCCGACGGTGAGCGCGCCGAGGATCAGCACGACGAACACTGCCGGCCCGTCGCCGGCGTCGTGGGCGCTGAGATCGAGGCCGCAGCGCGCGCAGACCGGCGCCACCGAGAGCAGCCCGTCATAGAGCTTGCCCTCGCCGCAACGCGGGCAGCGGCAGAGGAGCGCCGCGGCGAGCGGCGAGACCGGGGGATAGAAGGGCTCGCTCACCCGGCGCCGACTGCGCCGCTGCCGCCCCACCAGTAGATGCAGACGAAGAGGAACAGCCAGACGACGTCGACGAAATGCCAGTACCAGGCCGCCGCCTCGAAGCCGAAATGATGGTCCGGCTTGAAGTGGCCGGCGAGCGCGCGGAAGAAGTTCACGGTCAGGAAGCAGGTGCCGATGATGACGTGGGCGCCGTGGAAGCCGGTCGCCATGAAGAAGGTCGAGGGGTAGATGCCGCCTTTGAAGCCGAAGGCGGCGTGGCTGTACTCGTAGGCCTGCAGACTGGTGAAGGAGATGCCGAGCAGGATGGTGATCCCGAGCCCCTGGATCAGGCCCTTGCGGTTGTTCTCGAGCAGCGCGTGATGCGCCCAGGTCACCGTCGTGCCCGAGGTCAGAAGGATCAAGGTGTTGAGGAAGGGGATGTCCCAGGGATCGAAGGGGTGGATGCCCTTGGGCGGCCAGACGCCGCCGACGGGGAACAGGCTCGAGGTGAAGAAGGCCCAGAAGAAGGCGGCGAAGAACATCACCTCCGAGGCGATGAAGAGGGCCATGCCGTAGCGCAGGCCGATCTGCACCACCGGCGTGTGATGGCCTTGGAACTCGCCCTCGCGGATGACGTCGCGCCACCACAGGGCCATGACGGTGAGCACGCCGAGGAATCCCGGCGCGATCAGCCAGAGCGGCCCGCCATGCATGTAAAGCACGCCGCCGCCGAACATCAGCCCGGCGCAGAGCGCGCCGATGATCGGCCACGGGCTGGGATCGACGAGGTGGTAGGGATGCTTCGGCTCGCTGTGGCTGGTGCTCATGGCTTGCTCTCTGGCAGGGATCGTTGCCGCGCGTCAATCGAGGGAAGCGGATTGCGCCGAGGAGCGGACCGGCGGCGCCGCGGGCGCCGCCTCCTTGGCGCGGAACATGGTGTAGCTCAGCGTGATGGTGTCGACGTCGCGCGTGTTCGGGTCGCTGACGATGTCGGGATCGACGAAGAAGGAGACGGCGAGATCGACGCTCTGCCCCGGCTCCAGATGCTGCTTCGTGAAGCAGAAGCATTGCAGCTTGTCGAAATAGATCCCGGCCTTGAGCGGCGTCACGTTGTGGGTGGCGGTGCCGGTCTCGGGCTGCCGGGTCAGGTTGGTCGCGCGGTAGGCCACCACCTTCTCCTCGCCCGGATGCACCTGGACCGAGGCGACGAGCGGCCGGAACTCCCAGCCGAGCTCGGGCGCCTCGCTCGCGTCGAAGCGCACGGTGATGAGCTTCGACGCGACTTGCCGCGCCGGCGCGGCGGCGGCGTTCTGCGTCGCCCCGCCATAGCCCGTCGCCTGGCAGAAGGCGCGGTAGAGCGGCACCGAGGCGGCGGTGAGGCCGGCCATCGCGCCGAGCACGCCCAGAAGGGCGAGCACGGTCACCCGGTTGCGCCGCCGCGGCGCCATCAGAACGCCCCCATCTTGACCAGCGCCATCAGGTAGAAGAGCACGACGAGGCCGAGCAGCACGGCGAAAAGCGCCCGGTTTCGCGCACGCTGTTGCCGCTGGCGGTCATCGGCCATGGTCAGCATCGCTCAACCCAACCCTCCCGCGAGACCCGGCGCCCGATCGATCACCAGGAAGGCGAACAGCAGGAAGAGATAGAGGATCGAGAAGGCGAACATCTGACGGGCGCTGCGCTCGCCGCTGTCGCGCCAGACGCGGACCGCCGCGCCGGTAAAGAGCGCGCTCAGCGCCAGCGCCACGGCCCCGTAGAGCGCACCGGCGACGCCGAGCAATGCCGGGGCGAGCGCCAGCGGCCAGAGCAGGATGGTGTAGGCGAGCATCTGCTTCTTGGTCTCGCGCGCGCCCGCGACCACCGGCAGCATCGGCACGCCGGCGCGCTGGTAGTCGCCGGAGCGGTAGAGCGCCAGCGCCCAGAAATGCGGCGGCGTCCAGAAGAAGATGATGGCGAAGAGCAGCAGCGCCGGCAGCCCGACATCGCCGGTCACCGCCGCCCAGCCGACGATCGGCGGGAAGGCGCCGGCGGCGCCGCCGATGACGATGTTCTGCGGCGTGCGGCGCTTCAGCCAGATGGTGTAGACGAAGACGTAGAAGGCGATGGTCAGCGCCAGCAGCGCCGCCGCGACCCAGTTGACGCCCAGCCCCATGACCAGCACCGAGGCGCCGGCCAGCACGCAGCCGAAGCCCAGCGCCTCGCCCGGCGCCATGCGCCCGGCCGGCAGCGGCCTTCCCCGGGTGCGGCGCATCACCGCGTCGATGTCGCGGTCGTACCACATGTTGATGGCGCCCGCGGCGCCGGCGCCGACCGCAATGCACAGCACGGCGATCGCCGCCAGCACCGGGTGGAGGTGGCCGGGCGCGAGGTAGAGGCCGACGAAGCCGGTGAAGACGACGAGCGACATCACCCGCGGCTTGAGCAGCGCCACGTAATCGCCGACGGCGGGACCGGCGAGCGCCGACGCCGCGACGGGCGAGGTCGAAAGGTCGGTCATCGGCCGGCCCTAGGGCGGGCCGCGCCGCGATCGCCGTCGGTCCGCCGCGCTGCCGCTGAGGTCATCGTCATGGCGCCTGCCGCTCAGTGCCCGGCGCTGGGCGCGATGTGCGGGAGCTCCTCGTAGGTATGGAAGGGCGGCGGCGAGGGCAGCGTCCATTCGAGCGTCGTCGCCCCGGGGCCCCAGGGATTGGCCGCCGCCTTCTTGCCCGCCAGCAGGGTGTGGAGAATGACGAAGGTGAACCACAGGGTCGAGGCGTAGGAGATGTAGGCGCCGATCGACGCCACCATGTTCCAGCCGGCGAAGGCCTCGGGATAGTCGCTGATGCGCCGCGGCATGCCGGCGAGCCCGAGGAAGTGCATCGGGAAGAAGGTCAAATTGACGCCGATGAAGGTGGTCCAGAAATGGATCTTGCCGAAGGTCTCGTTGTACTGCCGGCCGCTCATCTTGCCGATCCAGTAGTAGAAGCCGGCGAAGAGCGAGAACACGGCGCCGAGCGACAGCACGTAGTGGAAGTGCGCCACAACGTAATAGGTGTTGTGCAGCGCCACGTCGACGCCGGCATTGGCCAGCACCACGCCGGTGACGCCGCCGACGGTGAACAGGAAGATGAAGCCGATGGCGAACAGCATCGGCGTCTTGAACTCGATCGAGCCCTCCCACATGGTCGCGATCCAGGAGAAGATCTTGATGCCGGTGGGCACGGCGATGACCATCGTCGCCGCGGTGAAGTAGGCGCGGGTGTCGACGCTGATGCCCGTCGTGAACATGTGATGCGCCCAGACGACGAAGCCGATGACACCGATCGCCACCATGGCATAGGCCATGCCGAGATAACCGAAGACGGGTTTCTTTGAGAAGGTCGAGACGATCTGGCTGATCATGCCGAAGCCCGGCAGGATCATGATGTACACCTCGGGATGGCCGAAGAACCAGAAGAGGTGCAGGAAC
>JASHTP010000393.1 GCA_030040495.1 Alphaproteobacteria bacterium | reverse complement strand
CGCTGCGTCCTCGCGCTGGGCTCCGACCAGAGATTGCGCCACTGCAAGGGATCGTTGGCGAGGTCGTAGAGCTCGCCCTCGCTGCCGTCATAGAGCGAGCTCTTGGCGTAGACGGTGCAGAGCCAGCCGTCGCGATAGAGGCTCCTGAGGCTGAGCGTCGTGCCCTTGTGCTCGCTGTCCCATTCGGTGATGACGCGCTCGCGCCGCTGCGTCCGGGCCTCGGCGTCGCTCGCCGGCAGCGCCTGTCCCTGCATCCAGTCCGGCACCGGCAGCCCGGCGATGCGGCAGAAGGTGGGGGCGAGATCGACATGGCCGACCGGCGCCGTCACCGCCGCGGGCGCGGTGCCGGCCGAGGGCGCCGGCCGCCACACCAGCGGCACCCGCATCAGCGCGTCGACATGGTGCGGCCCCTTGAACAGCAGGCCGAAATCGCCCTGCAGCTCGCCATGGTCGGTCGAGAAGATGACGTCGGTCTCCGCCGCCCAGCCGCGCTCCTCGATGCGGCGGAAGACCCGGCCGCAGGCCTCGTCGATGAGCTCGTTCTTGATGTGCGCCATGGCGTTGATCTCGCGCAGCTGGTCCGGCGTGACCCGCGCCGGCACGAAATCGGGCGGCGCCTCGAAGCAGGTGACGAGCTTGCCGCGATACCAGTCGAGCCAGTGGCGCGGCTTCCCGGCGAGGATCGCCTCGATCTTCTCGGCGCTCCCCGGATATCCCGCCGGCAGAGCGAGCGCGCGCCAGTCGACGCGGTGGAGCTCCGATTGCGGCGGATCCCAGGGATGGTGCGGGTCGGGAAAGCTCATCCACACGAACCAGTCCGCCGCCTGATCGAGCCGGTCGAGCCAGGCGAGCGTCCGGTCGGCGACCCAGTCGGTGTGGTAATGCGCGCGCGCGATCGGGTTGTGCTTGACCTGGATCGCGCCGGTGTCGCCGCCGCCGGCGCTGTTCTGCTCGAAGCTCGGCAGCATGATCGGGTAATAGGCGCCGACCTCCTGCGGATGGCGCTCCATCATCCAGAAGGAATAGTGCCAGAGGCCCCGCGCCACATGGGCGGAGAGTTCCATATGCTCGAAGCCGCGATGCGGGCCGAACTGCTTGTCGCGCGCCATCCGGTTCTCGGGAAAGCGCAGTTGCGGGTCGAGGAAGGGCTCGAAATGCGCCTTGCCGAAGAGCGCGGTGCGATAGCCGTGCCGGTTCAGATAGTCGGCGACGCTCGGCGCCTCTTGCGGCAGCGGCACGCCGTTCATCCAGACGCCGTGGCTCGACACATGCTGGCCGGTGAGCATGGTGGCGCGCGACGGCATGCAGACGACGCTCTGGCAGTGCGCGCGGCCGTAGCGGATGCCGTCGCGCGCCCAGCCATCGACCACCGGCGTGCGCGCCACCTTGCCGCCGTTGCAGCCGAGCGCGTCGTAGCGCTGCTGGTCGGTGGTGATGAACAGAATCTTGCGCCCCATCGCTTCCCTCCCCTCTCAGGCGCCGCGCAGCGCCGCCGCCATCGCCCGCGCCAGCTGCTCCGGCAGGTCCGGATCGCCGAGCGACAGCGGCCCGGGATCGTTGAGCACGATGTTGACCATGGTGCCGTAAAGCAGCTGAAAGGCGAAGCCCACCGCGCGCTCGTTGCGCCGCCGCGCGCTGCGGCCGAGCCGGGCGAGCAGCAGCGGCCGCCAGCGCTCCTGCACCTCGCGGCCCAGCTCCTTGAACGGCGTCCAGCGCGCGGGATGCGTGCCGCCATGCTGCAGCGCCGCGCGCGCGACGCCTTCATAGGCGCGCATCCAGCCGACGCCGCCCTTGGCGATGGCGAGGCAAATCTCCGCCAGCGGACGTCCGGCGAAGCGCTCCGGCGCGCCGTCGCCCGCGAGCGCCTCGGTGGCGCGGCGGCACGCGAGCAGCTGCAGCGCCTGGAAATAGGCCTCCTTGCTCTGGAAGCGGCTGTAGAAGGCGCCGACCGACGCGCCGATCGAGGCGCAAAGCTCCTCGACCGAGAGCTCGGCGAGGCTGCGCCGGGCGAGCAGCCGCTTGCCGGCTTCGAGCAGCGCCTCGGTCATCTCGCGGCTGCGCTTCTGGCGCGCGGGATTGACCCCGGGGAGCTCCATCGCCGAATTCTCCCGCACGATCCCTCTTTTTTTGCGGTTGCCAAGAATGAGAACCATAATTATCATTCTTGAAAAGCCGGCGCAAGCGGGTTGCCGCGCCGGCGTTGCGGGAGGACGCGATGGCGGAGGCAAGACGGAAGCAGGCGGCACCGGCGATCGTCCGCGCGCGGACGGGCGCGCTCGCCGTCGAGCGGCCGTCGCCGACGCTCGGCGCGGAGATCGGCGGCGTCGATTTCGCCGTCGTCGCCGAGGACGAGGCGCTCATCGCCGAGATCCGCGCCCTGCTGCTGCGGCACAAGGTGCTGTTCTTCCGCGACCAGCGCATAACCCCGGCGCAGCACGTCGCCTTCGCCCGCCGCTTCGGCGCGCTCGAAATCCACCCGGTCTATCCGCACCACCCCGACCATCCCGAGCTCGTGCTGCTCGACCGCGACTATTCCAAGTCGGCGCGCGAGAACATCTTCCACACCGACGTGTCGTGGCGGGAGACGCCGTCGCTGGGCTCGATCCTGCGCTGCGTCGAATGTCCCGCCGTGGGCGGCGACACGATCTGGGTCGACATGGTCGCGGCCTATGAGCGCCTGCCGCAGGCGATCAAGGACCGCATCGACGGCCTCATGGCGATGCACGACATCGCGCACGCCTTCGGCGGGCGGCTGTCGCGCGAGGAGCGCGCCGAGCTGAGCCGCCGCTACCCGCCGCAGGAGCACCCGGTGGTGCGCGTCCATCCCGAGACCGGCGCGAAGATCCTCTATGTGAACCAGGCCTTCACCACGCATTTCAGCAATTACATCGCCGCCGCCGAGATCCGCGTCGGCAGCGACTTCACCCTCGAGGCGAACGCGCTGATGAGCTATCTGCTGCAACAGGCGGCGATCCCCGAATACCAGGTGCGGCTGCGCTGGCGGCCCGACACCGTCGCCTTCTGGGACAACCGCGCGACGCAGCATTATGCCGTCGCCGACTATCATCCGGCGGTGCGCCGCATGATGCGCGCCACCATCGTCGGCGACCGGCCGCGGTGAGCGACGCCGCGGCACGGCCCGGCGACGCGGCTGGCGCAGCCGGCGCAGAGCGCTATCCGCCGGCCGCCTACGCCTGGTATGTCTGCGCCGTCCTGCTGCTCGCCTACATCTTCTCCTTCCTCGACCGCACCGTCATCAGCCTGCTGGTGATCCCGATCGAGCACGACCTCGCCATCAACGACACCGGCATGAGCCTGCTGCAGGGCTTCTCCTTCGCGCTCTTCTACGCCTTCCTGGGCTTGCCGATCGCGCGGCTCGTCGATGCGAGCGACCGGCGCGCCATCGTCGGCGCCGGCATCGCGCTGTGGAGCGTGATGACCGCGGCCTGCGGCCTGACGCAGCAATTCTGGCAGCTCTTCGCGGCGCGCGTCGGCGTCGGCGCCGGCGAGGCGACGCTGCTGCCGGGCGCCACTTCGCTGCTCGCCGACTATTTCCCGCCGCAACGCCGCGGCGTGGCACTCGGCGTCTTCGCCGCCGGCATCTACCTCGGCGCCGGCCTCGCGCTGATCGTCGGCGGGCTGCTGCTTCGGCTGCTGGGGACGGAAGCGATCGCGCTGCCGCTGCTCGGGCCGCTCCATCCCTGGCAGGCGGTGTTCGTCGCCGTGGGACTGCCGGGGCTGGCGGTGGCACTGCTGCTGTTCACGGTGCGCGAGCCGCCGCGCCTCGGCCGCACCGCCGCCAAGTCGGGGATCCCGCTCGGCGCGGTGCTGCGCTACCTCGAGCGCAACGCCGCGACGGTGACCTGCCACAATCTCGGCTTCACCATGCTCGCCTTCGCCAGCTACGCCGCGACCGCGTGGATTCCCACCATCTTCGTCCGCGACCATGGCTGGAGCGGGGCCACCGTCGGCGTCCGGCTCGGCCTCATCGCCCTGCTGGTGGGGCCGCTCGGCACCATCGTCGGCGGCTGGCTCGCCGACCGCCTCGAGGCGCGCGGAAGGCGCGGCGGCAAGCTCATCGTCGGGCTCATCGCCGCGCTGGGGCTGATCGGCCCGGCGATCGCCTTCCCGCTGGCCGCGAACCCCATGGTCTCGCTGGCGCTGCTCGTGCCCTTCATGTTCTTCGTCAGCTTCGTCTGGGGGCTGGCGCCGGCGGCGCTGCAGGAGATCATGCCCAACCAGATGCGCGGCCAGGCGACCGCGCTCTATACCGGCGTGCTCAATCTCGTCGGGCTCGGGCTCGGACCCGCCAGCGTCGCGGTCCTCGCCGACTACGTCTTCCGCGATCCGCTGAGCCTCAATCTCGCCTGCGCCATCGTCGTGCCGCTGGCCGGCCTCGTCGCGGCGCTGCTCTTCGCCCTCGGGCTCGGCCCCTACCGGCGCACCCTCGAGCGGCTCGCGGCCGGCGACTGGTAGGGCGCCGCCGCGCCGCCGCGCCAAAAGAAAAGGGGGTGCCCTGCGGCACCCCCCAGGCCTTACGGGAGGAACGCCCGTTATTGGACCGCTTCGCCGTGCAGCGCGAGATCGAGCCCGTCGCGCTCGACCTCGGCTTCGACGCGCAATCCCACCACCATGTCGACCAGCTTGAGGATGATGAGGCTGACCACGACGTCGTAGGCGACGACGATGGCGACGCCGATGATCTGGTTCACCACCTGGCCGGCATTGCCCTCGATCAGACCCGGCGTGCCGCCATACTCGTTGATGGCGAAGACGCCGGTGAGGATGGCGCCGGTGGCGCCGCCGATGGCATGGACGCCGAAGCAATCGAGCGCATCGTCATAGCCGAAGATGCCCTTGACCCACACCGCGCCGAGATAGCAGACGACGCCGGCGGCGACGCCGATCGCCATCGAGCCGGCCGGCCCGACGAAGCCCGAGGCGGGGGTGATGGCGACGAGGCCGGCCACCGCGCCCGAGCAGATGCCGACCACCGTCGGCTTGCCGCGATGCGCCCATTCGACGAACATCCAGGTGAGCGCCGCGACCGCGGTGGCGATCTGCGTCACCGTCATCGCCATGCCCGCCTGCATGCCGGCGCTCACCGCCGAGCCGGCGTTGAAGCCGAACCAGCCGACCCACAGCAGCGCCGCGCCGATGAAGGTGAGCACGACGTTGTGCGCCGGGCCGCTATCCTTGCGCTTGCCGAGCATCAGCGCGCACATCAGCCCGGCGACGCCGGAATTGACATGCACCACCGTGCCGCCGGCGAAGTCGAGCACCTTCACCACCGCGTCGCTGTTGCCGCTGTTGAGGAAGCCGTCCGGTCCCCACACCCAATGCGCGATCGGCGCATAGACGAAGACCGCCCAGAGGCCGATGAACCACAGCATCGCCGAGAACTTCATGCGCTCGGCGAAGGCGCCGGCGATGAGCGCCGGCGTGATGATGGCGAAGGTCATCTGGAAGCACATATAGACGGTCTCGGGGATCGTCGGCGCCAGCGGATTGGGATTGCCGATGCCCTTCGAGATGTCGCTCAGGATGCCCTGCAGGAAGGCGCGACTGAACCCGCCGACGAACGGCGTGCCGCCGGTGAAGGCCATGCTGTAGGTGCACACCGCCCAGAGCACGGTGACGAGGCAGGTGATGGCGAAGCTCGTCATCACCGTGTCGCCGACATTCTTCTTGCGCACCATGCCGCCATAGAAGAGGCCGAGGCCGGGCACGGTCATCATCAGCACCAGCGCCACCGAGGTCAGCATCCACGCGGTGTCGCCGGAATTCGGCGTGCACTTCTCCAGCACCGCTTTCTTGGGATCGGGATCGCCGACGCAGGCCGGCGGTGCCGCGTCTGCGGCGGGTGCCGG
>JASHTP010000392.1 GCA_030040495.1 Alphaproteobacteria bacterium | reverse complement strand
CAGGGCTCGACGGTCACCATCGGCGCCACCGTGCCGCGCACCGGCCCCTATGCGGTGCAGGGCGAGGACGAGCTCAAGGGCATGGAGCTTGCGGTCGAACACATCAACGAAGGAAACGCGCTGATCAAGAAGATCGCGCCCAAGGTCTCGAAGGGCGTGCTCGGCAAGCAGGTGAAGCTGGTCGTCGCCGACAGCGGCGCCAAGCCGAACGACGCCGTGCAGGAGCAGCAGACCTTCATCAACGACGACAAGATCGTCGCGATGACCGGCGCGACCTCCTCGGCGGTGGCGGTCGCGCTCAACAAGTTCGCCGAGCGCGAGAAGATCCTTTACCTGGTGGCGATCTCCGGCTCCAACGACACCACCGGCAAGGACTGCGTGCGCTACTCGTTCCGCCAGTGCTTCTACGGCGAGACGGCGGCCAACGCGATCGGCCCGGTGCTGGTGAAGAACTTCGGCAAGAACCGCAAGGCGGCGGTCATGACGCCGGACTACACCTATGGTCACACCGTGACCAAGTCGGTGAACGACTATCTGAGCTCGAACGGCGGCTGGCAGATGGTGACCAACCAGGTCTCCCCGCTCGGCACCCAGGACTTCAGCCAGTACCTGACCAACATCGCCAATTCGGGCGCCGAGTTCATCATCAACGTGAACTGGGGCCGCGACGCCGTGCTCTCGATCCAGCAGGCCAAGCAGTTCGGCCTCACCCCGAAGATGAAGATGGTGATCCCCTACCAGATCCCCTTCATCGCCAAGGAGGTGGGCGCCGAACTCACCGAGGGCGTGTTCGCCTCTACCGATTTCTGGTGGACGCTGGAGGACAAATTTCCGCTGGCCAAGATGTTCGTCGAGGCCTTCAATAAGAAGTACGGCTACCGGCCGGAATGGGGCGCCGAGAACGCCTACATGCAGTTCGCCATCTGGGCGCGCATGGTGTCGGAGGCGGGCACCTTCTATCCGCCGGACGTCATCAAGCAATACGAGAAGGGCGAGACCTTCCCGTCCATGGTCGGCGAGGTGCACTTCCGCGCGGCCGATCACCAGCTGGTCCGTCCGGTCATCATCGTCCGCGGCAAGGCGCCCAAGGACATGAGGAACAAGGAGGACTTCTGGGAGGTCGTCGAGGTGCTGCCGGGCGAACCGCTGATGCAGAAACCCGACGCCTTCGGCTGTGATCTCGGGCCCTATACCTGAGACGGTCGTGAACGATGCCTTCTCCGCGTCGGCCGATGCGGAGAAGGTCCTTCATCAGATTGTGCCCGGGTGGCGGGCGCGGGGCGTCGTCTTCGCGTCCCGTCCCCGCTCACGTGTTTGTTGCCAGGCCCCATGGATGCCGGCCATAAAGGGCGCGGCGGGGCCCGAGCGGACGGGCTTCGGAAGAAACGGCGGATAACAGCGTGGTCAACTGGCCGACTTTCATCTCGCAATGCTTCAACGGGCTGGTGCTCGGCGCCCTGCTGGCGCTTATCTCGTCCGGCCTGACGATCATCTACGGTACGCTCGGCGTCCTCAACCTGGCGCACGGCGCCATGTTCATGCTCGGCGGCTATGCGGGCTGGGTAGCCTATACGTATACCAATTCCTTCATCGCAGCGGTGATCGTCGGTTCGCTCTTCGTCGGGCTGGTCGGCGTCGTCATGGAGCGGGCGATCATCCGCTACTTCTACGCGCGGCCGCACGAGGACCAGCTCCTCGTCACCTTCGGGCTCGGCATCGTCTTCGTCGAGGCGGTCCGCTTCTTCTTCGGCAGCCTGTCGAACATCGTGCCGGCGCCGCCCGGACTGGGCGGCATCACGCCGATCGGCTTCATGTTCTATCCGACCTACCGCCTCGCGCTGCTCGGCATCGTCGCGGTGGCGCTGCTCGTGCTCTACTTCGTGCTCTACCGCACTCGGATCGGCATCATCGTGCGCGCCGGTATCGAGGATTCGATCATGGTCGATGCGCTCGGCATCAACGTCTACCGCGTGTTCATGGTGGTGTTCGGCATCGGCGCCATGGCGGCCGGCTTTGCCGGCATCGTCAACGCGCCGGTAGTCTCGATCGCGCCGGATGTCGGCGAAGCGATCCTGGTGCAGACCTTCGTCGTCGTCGTCATCGGCGGCGTCGGCTCGTTTCCGGGGGCGGTGCTGGGCGGGCTGATCGCCGGCGAGATCATCAGCATCACCTCGATGTTCAACCCCGGCTATTCCTACGTCATGCTCTTCGTGGCCATGACGCTGGTGCTGGTCCTGCGACCTTACGGCCTGCTCGGCACGGCGGGCCGCGAATGAACGCGGTCGTTTGATGCTCAGGCGACGTCCCTTTCTCATCGAGGCGCTGACGGCGATCGGGCTGATCGCCGCGCCCTTCGTGCTGCCCTATCTCGGCTTCGCCCCGACCACGATCAACCGCATCCTGGTCTGGGGCCTGTTCGGGCTGGGCTTCGACATCCTGTTCGGCTTCACCGGCCTGTTGTCGTTCGGCCAGTCGGCCTTCTACGGCACCGGCGGCATGGTCGCGGCCTATCTGCTCACCGTGGTGAGCTTTCCGCACGTGATGACGGCGGTGCTGATCGGCACGTTGGCCGCGGCCGCGGTCGGCTACCTGATCGGCCTGATCGCGCTCAGGCGCACCGGCATCTATTTCGCCATGATCACGGTGGCGATCGCGGAAGTCTTCTATTTCGTCGAGTTCAATCCGCTCTCGCGCTTCACCGGCGGCGAGAATGGCTTGCCGGGCGTGCCGACGCCGACGCTCTATCTCGGCTTCACCACCGTCCAGTTCAACACCGACTGGTCGATGTATGCGCTCCTGGCGTTCTGGTATTTCGTCGGCCTCGTGCTCGCGCTGCGCATCGTGCGCTCCCCGGTTGGCGCCGTGCTGAGCGCGATCCGCGACAATCCGCTTCGCGCCGCCGCCGTCGGCCACAACATCCACAGCTATAAGCTCACCGCCTTCGTCATCGCCGCCGCCTATGCCGGCTTTGCCGGCGGCCTGCTCGGCGTGATGCAGGGCTTCATGCCGCCCGATGCCTTCACCTTCGATACCTCGGGCCAATTGGTGATGCAGACCGCGATCGGCGGCGCCGGCACGCTGTTCGGGCCTCTGGTCGGCGCCACGGTGTGGCTCTATCTCAGCGACTTCTTCCAAACTACGCTGCATATCGGCGCCACTTGGAAGCTGGTGCTCGGCATCGTCTTCGTGTTGCTGGTCTGCTTCCTGCGCCGCGGCATCGTCGGCGGGCTGCAGGATCTCGCCGCGCGCTTCACCGCGACCGCGCGCGAGGCCGTCGCGCCGGAAGAAGCGCCGGTGCTCGCCGACGCGGCGCCCGACGCCGAGATCGACGCGCCGCCCCACCGCCGCGGCGGCTATTCCGGCCCCATCCTCGAAGCGCGCGGGCTGAGCAAATCCTTCGGCGGCATCGTCGCCAACCGCAATATCGACTTCACCGTCGAGGACGGCGAGCTGCGCGGCATCATCGGCCCCAACGGCGCCGGCAAGAGCACTTTCTTCAAGATGCTGACCTGCGAGCTGCCGCCGACCGCCGGACGCATCCGCTTCGAAGGCCGCGACATCACCGGCATGGACATCGCCGCGGTGTGCCAGCTCGGCCTCACCAAGAGCTACCAGGTGAACCAGCTCTTCACGCGCCTCACGGTGCGCGAGAACGTCGTCATCGCCGCGCTCGCCGAGCGGCGCGGCATCTTCTCGCTCGACCTGCTGCGCCGTGTCGACCGCGTCGCCGGGCTCGATTCCCAGGTCGCGGGCACGCTGGCCCTGGTCGGACTCTCGGCGCGCGCCGGCACTCGCGTGGCCGAGCTCGCCTACGGCGAGAAGCGGCGCTTGGAGATCGCGTTGGCGCTCGCCTCCTCGCCGTCGCTGCTGCTGCTCGACGAGCCGCTCGCCGGCATGAGCCCGCGCGAGCGCGCCGAGACGGTGCAGCTCCTCAAGAACATCCGCCGCGGCCGGACTCTCGTCGTCGTCGACCACGACATGGACGCGGTCTTCGGGCTGGCGGAGCGCATCACCGTGCTGCATGAAGGCGCGGTGCTCGCCGAAGGCACGCCGGCGGAGATCCAGGCCAACAGCCAGGTCCAGGAAGCCTATCTCGGCGGAGTGGCGGCGCTATGAGCGCGCTCCTCGAAGTCGAGCGCATCAACAGCTATTACGGCGACAGCCACATCCTGTTCGATGTCTCGCTGCGCGTCGAGCGGCACGAGGTGGTGGCGCTGCTCGGCCGCAACGGCGCCGGCAAGAGCACGACGCTGAAGAGCCTGATGGGGCTGGTGCGGCCGCGTTCGGGCCGCATCATCCTCGACGGCACGCCGACCGAGCATCTGCCGCCGCACGCCATCGCCGCGCTGGGGCTGCAGCTGGTGCCGGAGGAGCGGCGCATCTTCGGCAGCCTCAGCGTCGAGGAGAATCTGCTGCTTGCCGGCTTCTCGGCGAAATCGCGCTGGCCGCTGGAGCGGGTCTGGGCGACCTTCCCACGGCTGCAGGAGCGGCGGCGCAGCCGCGGCACCGACCTCTCCGGCGGCGAGCAGCAGATGCTGGCGATCGCGCGCGCGCTGGTGCGCGACCCCAAGATCGTGCTGCTCGACGAACCCTTCGAGGGGCTGGCGCCGATCATCGTGCGCGACCTGCTGACCACCTGCCGCGCGCTCGCCGAGGCGGGCCTCACCGTCGTCGTGGTGGAGCAGAACATCTCCGCCGCGCTCAGCCTCGCCTCGCGCGCCTACATCATCAACAACGGTCATCTGGTCGAGGAGATGTCGACGCCCGACCTGCGCCGCCAGCCCGAGGTGCTGCACCGCCATCTCGGGGTCTAGAGCACTTCCCGATCCGGCGGCTTCGCCTCCCTGCCGCCGGCGACGCGCGCCGACCGGTGGGGTCTGTGGCGCCTGGGAGGACCCGTCCGCTGTCGCGGGCAAGGCAAAGCACGAGAGGCGCGGTTCGCTCTGATCGGAACCCGCTCGGGCGAGTCGGTTTCACGGGAAACATCGTCGGGGATACCGGTACCCCGCTGGGACGCGAATTTCGCCGGGATGACGTCCTTCCCGCCGCCGGCGACGCGCGCCTTCTCAAGCCGAAACCGCCGGGAGGGGCCTGCTGCAGCGCGGTGCTCCCGCGGATTTTTTGGCCGTGATCCGCTGGGACCGGGCGCGCGCGGCGCCGGCTTCCCTTCCTTCACGATGTCAAAGAGCCCGATGGATGAGAATAGCACCGCACCCCATAGCGCGGGCGGCCGCAGCGGCTCTGCGTCCTCGGCGCCGTCCTCGCGACGCTGGCGATCCGCGGCCGCCGGCGCGGCGCGTCCGTCAGCCCGCGGCGGCCGCGCCGCCCGGCCGCCAATACTGGGACGCGGCGGCGACGAAATCCTGGAACGCCGCCTCGTCGGCGAAGGCGTGGCGCGGGAGGATATGGGCGCTGCCCCTGAGGATGAACAGATAGGCCGCGGCGGGCGTCACCGCGATGTCGATGATCGACGACCACGGCGTCAGCGAGTCCGAGATGCCGTCGATCGAGCGCAGCCCGGCAGGCGAAATCTCGAGGCGCCGCGGCGCTCTGATCTTGGCGTAGGCGGCGCTGCGGAACAGCAACCGCGCAATCCAGCCCGGGAAATACGGCAAAAGCAGCAGAATAAGCAGGATGACGATCCCGTCCAAATCGTCCCACTTCAGCAGCGAGGCGCCGGTGGCGAAGGTGGCGACGAGCGCGACCGCGTAGGCACCTGCGCCGAAGATCAAGGCGATGCGCCGGATGCGCAGGCCGTGCCAGCGGTTCAGGTCGCGCCTGAAGACATAATCGGTGCAGCCGGCAAAATCATCCGCGGTCAGGGCGAACTCGATGGAATGCTTGTCCTCTGTCGCCATCGGCTCCCCCTGAAGGCTG
>JASHTP010000391.1 GCA_030040495.1 Alphaproteobacteria bacterium | reverse complement strand
CGATCAGCCGGAAATAGCGCGCGTCCATCGGGCCGAACATTCCCTTCGACCAGAACTGCCGCATCAGCGGCTGGTATTCCTGCAGCACCGTGAGGTTGGGGATGATCGACTCCGCGGTGACGACGAAATTGCCGTTGCGGTAGGTGCCCTCGATCGCCGCCTTGATGCATTGCTCGAAATAGGCGATAAGGTAGCGCGCATAGCCGCCGAAGATCTCGTCGCCGCCCTGGCCGCCGAGCACGACCTTCACATGCTTCGCCGCCAGCCCCGACACCATGAACTGCGGGAACGCGCCCGGGCCGGCGACCGGCTGGTCGAGATGGTAGATGACGCGGCCGGCGTTGGCGCGGAAATCGTCGGCCGTGATCGAGAGCTCGTGCAGCGTGGTGCGCGACGCCGCGGCGGCGATGCGCGCGTAACGGCTCTCGTCATAGCCGGGATAGTCGGTGAACTTGCCGTGGAAGCCGAGCCGCGCGCCGCTCTCATGCTCGGCGGCGAGGATGCTGACCAGGCTCGAATCGACGCCGCCGCTGAGATAGGCGCCGACGGGCACGTCGCTGCGCAGATGCACCGCGACGGAATCGTCGACCAGGCTGCGCAGCCGCGCCACGGCGTCGGCGGCGCGCATCCCGTGATCGACGGCGTAATGCACGTCCCAGTAGCGCCAGATCCGCACCCGGCCGTTCTCGACGGTGAGCGCTTGGCCCGGCAGGAGCTGCTTCACCCCTTTGAAGAGCGTGTGCTCGCCGATCGTGTATTGGAAGGTCAGGTATTCCGCGAGCGCCGTCGTGTCGGTCTCGATCGCCGGCAGCAGCGGCAGCAGGGCCTTGATCTCCGACGCGAAGATCAGCCGGCCGTCGATCTCCGCGTAATAGAAGGGCTTGATGCCGAAGCGGTCGCGCGCGCAGAACAGCCGGCGCCTGGCGGGATCCCAGAGCGCGAAGGCGAACATGCCGCGCAGCTGCTGCAGACAGTCGAGACCGTAGGCGTCGTAGGCGGCGAGGATGCATTCCGTGTCGGACTGGCTGCGGAACTGCCAGCGCCCGGCGAAGCTCCGCCGCAGCTCGAGGTGATTGTAGATCTCGCCATTGTAGGTGACGACGCGGCCGGCGGCGTCCAGCATCGGCTGCCGGCCGGCGGAGGAGAGATCGATGATCGTCAGGCGGCGATGGGCGAAGCCGAGCGAGCCGTCCGGCGCCGTCCAGATGCCTTCGCCGTCGGGTCCGCGATGGGCGAGGAGCCGCGCCATCACGCCCAGCACGCGCGGCAGATCGCCGACGCGCTCGCCCTTCAGGTCAAAAATGCCCGCGATGCCGCACATGATACACCGTCATCAACCTCGCTTCCCTCCGCTCACGACCAGGCCTGCGTCGCGCGCTTGATCCGCCGGTGGATCCGGTCGCGCTCCTCCGGCGGCAGACGGCCGAGCAGGCCGGCAAAGAGCAGCCGGTGGGCCGCGACCTTCACGCGCCGCCGCAGCCAATGCAAGCGGCTGCCGAGGCTCGGCCGCGCCAGCACCGCCCATTCCGCCGCCGGATAGCCGGGCCGCGCCTCCCCTTCCCGCTTCGCCTCGGCCAGGAGCGCATCGACCCGCGAGACATGCGCGGCAAACGAATAGGCCGGGTTCAAGGCCACCTCGCGATAGGCGGCATCGACGATCCGCTCGGCCCGCCGCGCGTCGCGGAGCACGGCGACGATTTCCGCCATGTTGCCGTGGTCCTTGGCCAGCGGCACGTAATGCCGCCAGGGCCGGAGGATGCCGCTATAGCCGCCTTCATAGAGGATCATCAAGGTGCGCAGCGCCGCCGCCTCGAAGCAGCGCGGCGAGATCTGGCCGTTGGCGATCCGTCCGTCCTCGCCGCGGAAATAGAGCTCGCTGAGCCGCTCGAACGGCGTCTCCGGCGCCGCCAGCTCGTGGCGCAGCACGGCGCGCTCGATCTCGCCGGTGAGATCGAAGACGCTGCTGCCGCTCTCCGACCCCAGAACCGCCTTGCAGCGCGTCAGGAATTCGATCCAGTCCCGGCCATAGAGCCGGTCCTCCTCGCGCGAGGAGATGTCGCAGACCAGGCCATAGGCGCCGGCATCGGCGGCGAAGCGCTGGCCGATGAGAAATTTCTCGCGGCCGAGCTGGCCCAGCCAGGCGGACAGCCGGCGCGCCCGATAGCCGACATCGATCGGCCGCGCCTCGAACGCCGGGACGGCGAGCCGGCACAGCTCGGGATCGACATAGCCGGTGAGGATGCTTTCGGTCCTCAGTCCCGGCAGCTCCGCCGGCGGATAGATCTTCTCCACCTCGCCCGCCGGCACGCAGGTGAAGAGCAGGCCGATGCCGAGCCGGCGCAGCAGCGCGATCGTCGACCGCACGTGGCGATGCTCGTCCTGGATGAACAGCGCCTTGATGCCGCGATAGGCGGCGAGGCGCTGCCGGCTTTTCTCGTCGAGGAACCGGTCGAGCGCCGCCACCGCCGAATAGTGGATGACGACGCCGTCGAAGCGGTCGAGATCGATGCGCTCCGGCAGGCGGCGCCCGAGCGACAGCCGCTGCACGCGATGGCGCGAGAGCCGTGCCAGCGCATCCATGTGCTGCAGCGCCGTCGCCGCGATGGTCTGGGCGTCGTCGCACAGCAGCAGCAGCGACAGAGGGCGGCCCTCCGCCGTCGCCGCCGGCGCGGGCGCCGGCATCATTTGCGCAGGCTCGCATAGAGATCGAGACCGGCGATCCGGCCGAGCGTCGCCAGCCACCAGCCGCGCGGGCCCAGCGGAACGGCGGCATTCTCGCGGACGCAGGCGAACTCGGCGAAGGGCCGCGCCAGGCGGCGCAGCTCGGCGATCGAGACGAATTCCGTGACCGGCGCCGGCTCGCCGGCGGAATTGGTGTCGTACCGGGCCCGCTCCCTCTCCGGCGCCGGCCCGGCCGCCGCTGGCCGCAGCGCATGGCGCAGCGTCGCTGCCGGGGCGCGCAGCCAGCGGCGATAGGAAAAGGCGTTGTAGACCATGACCACCGCCCGCCCGCCGGGAACGAGAAGCCGGTGAGTTTCGCGCAAGGCCCGCGCGATGTCGCCGGTATGGTGATAGCAGCCGATGGCGATCACCGCGTCGAAGCCGGCATCGTCGAAGGGCGCGCGCAGGATGCTGCCTTGCCGGACGTCGCCGCTGCGCCCGCACAGCGCCAGGCGATGCCGCGCCATCGCCACCGGGCCGGCGGCGACGTCGAGCCCGGAATAGACCGCGCCGCTCTCGGCGAGCCGTTGCGACACCGAGCCGTAGCCGAGACCGACCTCGAGCACCCGCTTGCCGGCGAGCTCGGCGAAGCGGATATGCCGGTCGAGATAGGGATAGAAATCGAAATACCATCGGTCGTAGCGCGCCAGCGACGCGGCGGAATCGTCGGTGACGCCGAGCGAGCGGGCAAAGGCGGTGCCGCACAGCTCGTCCCAGAAGGCGCTGTTGGCGCGATCGATCGCCGCCGTGTCGAGCGACGCCGTCCTCATGCGGCCTCGATCGAGGCCAGGAGCGTGTCCTCGTACTTTTCCCAGCGATAGACGTCGCGCGCCGTCGCCGCGGCGCGGCTCCTGAGCCTCGCCAGCTCGGCGGGGTCGCGCGCCAGCCGGTTGACCGCGCGGGCGAAATCGCCGGCCTCGTCGATGTCGTAGCAAAGGCCGATCCCCTGCTCTTCGACCATGGCGCGGACGAAGGGAATGGCATTGGTGACGATCGCCAGCCCGGCATGGAGGTACTGGGACAGCTTGTTCGGACAGGCGAAGCGGTAGGCGCGCGACTCCGCCTTGTAGGGAATGAGCCCGGCATCCGCCTCGCGCGCGGCGCCGATCAGGTCGCGCTCCAGCACCGGCGGCAGGAAATAGACGCTCTTGCCGAGAAACCCGCTGTCGCGCGCCATCTCATCGAGCCGGTCGCGCCACCTGTTAGCCGGGCCGCGCAGGAACAGGGCCGCGCGCGTTCCGTCCACGTGCCGCCACTCGCGCAGGAGCTCTTCCAATCCGCGCCCTTCGGCGAAGCTTCCCTGATAGAGGAGCTTGAGACGGCCGGCGGCTAGCGCCGCCATCTCGCCGGCGGCGGGCGGCGGCGCATCGGCCGGCATCGGCTCGACATTGGGAATGGCGACGATGCCGCTCCTGCCATAGGTCTTCTCCAGCTCGCGCGCCAGCAGCGGGCTCACCGTGATGTAGCTGTCGACGAAGCGGACCAGGACGCTCTCGTAGAGCCGGGTCAGCGTCTGGAACAGCCGCCCGCGCTGCAGA
>JASHTP010000390.1 GCA_030040495.1 Alphaproteobacteria bacterium | reverse complement strand
CACGGCGCTCGGGCTCTATGACGAGCGCGACGGTCGTTATACCCTTTACGCCGGTCTGCAGGGCGTCCATCGCACGCGCGTCGAGCTCGCCGCCAACATCTTCAAGCTGCCGGCGAACCGCTTCCGCCTGATCTCGCCCGACGTCGGCGGCGGCTTCGGCATGAAGGGAAGTGCGTTTCCCGAGCTGGCGCTGGTGCTGTGGGCGGCGCGCAAGGTCGGGCGACCGGTCAAATGGATCGCCGAGCGGAGCGAAAGCTTCGTCGCCGACCACCATGCGCGCGACAATCAATCCGACGTGGCGCTGGCGCTCGACGAGGACGGCCGGTTTCTGGCTCTCCGTGTCGATACCGTCGCCAATCTCGGCGCCTTTCTCGCCTCGATGGGCGTTCATGTCGCGACCAACAACCTCGGCGGTCTCGCCGGCCCTTACACGACGCCACATATTCACGTGACCGTCACTGGCGTCTTCTCCAACACCAATCCGACCTGCCCCTATCGAGGCGCCGGACGACCCGAGGCGTCCTATTGCATCGAGCGCATCATCGACATTGCCGCGCGCCAGACCGGCATCGACGCGGTCGACTTGCGTCGGCGCAACATGATCCCGCCGGCCGCCCTGCCCTACAAGACCGGGTTGGTGTTCACCTATGACAGCGGCGAGTTCGAAAGGACCCTCGACATGGCGCTCGAGCTGGCGGATTGGCCGGGCGTCGCCGCCCGCCGCGCCGCAGCCGCCAAGCGCAGAATGCTCTACGGCGCCGGCGTGGCCAGCGTGATCGAGATCGCCGGCGGTCCGGCCGACGTTCCGCTCGAGGAAGCGGTCGAAATTCGCTTCGACCCGACCGGCCACGCCACAGTCCTCGCGGGCACCCATTCGCACGGCCAGGGTCACGAGACCATGTACCGGCAATTCGCCGCGCATATCCTTGGCTTGCCGCCCGAGCGGGTCCGCCTGCTCTATGGCGACACCGATCTGGTTTTTCACGGCCGCGGCACGTTCGGTTCGCGCTCGGCCAGCGTCGGCGGCGCAGCCTTCCTGGGCGCGGCACAGAAGATCATCGACAAGGGCAAGCTCATTGCCGGCCACCTGCTCGAGGCATCTGCTCTCGATCTTGAGTTTGCCGAAGGCCGCTTCAGCGTGATCGGCACCGACCGTTCGATCGAGCTGATCGACGTGGCCAAAGCCGCTTTCGTGCCGCAGCGCATGCCGCGCGGCCTCGAGCTGGGCCTCGATGCCCAGGCGGTGGTGACGCCCCCCGGCCCGACCTTCCCCAACGGCTGTCACGTGTGCGAGGTCGAGATCGATCCCGAGACCGGCGTGGCGAGGATCGTGCGCTATGCCGTCGCCGACGACGTCGGGCGCGTCGTGAATCCGTTGCTGCTCAAAGGGCAGATTCACGGCGGCATCGCTCAGGGGGCGGGTCAGGCGCTCTGCGAGGCCATCACCTACGAAGCGGAGAGCGGACAGCTGCTCACCGGATCCTTCATGGATTATTGCATGCCGCGTGCCGACGACCTGCCGATGTTCTCGGTCGCCAGCAACGAGGTGCCGGCCAAGACCAATCCCCTGGGCATCAAGGGCGCCGGCGAGGCGGGCACTGTCGGGGCCCTTCCCGCGGTGATGAACGCGGTCAACAACGCGCTGCAGTCGCTGGGCATCCGCAATTTCGACATGCCGGCGACGCCCGAGCGATTGTGGCGGGCAATTCGCGACGCCAAAACGAAAAAAGCCCCTCCCCCGTGACGGGGGAGGGGCTGAATCTCTGGAAGCTGCGCCAGCCGGCCGAAGGGCCGCTCTATTTCTCAGAGCGCGGCAATCGTTTCTCGACCATCATGGGTGTTGTACCTTGGCGGGAAGGCGGTTTCAGGAGGATCGACCATGGCGGATGCGATCGAGCTCTCGATCAACGGCAAGATGCACCGCCTGCGCGTCTCGCCTGACACGCCGTTGCTTTATGTCCTGCGCAACGATCTCGAGCTGAACGGTGCGAAATTCGGCTGCGGCTTGGCGCAATGCGGCGCATGTACGGTTCTGGTCGAGGGCGATGCGGTGCGCTCCTGCTCCTATCCTGTCGCCGCGGCCCAGGGCCGGCCGATCATCACCATCGAGGGGCTCGGGAGCGTCGACCGGCCGCATCCGGTTCAGCGGGCATTCATCGCCGAGCAGGCCGCCCAATGCGGCTATTGCATCAATGGGATGGTCATGGCGGCCACGGCGCTGCTGCAACGCAATCCCAATCCGGACCACGCGGCCATCCGCCAGGCGCTCGCCGGCAATCTCTGCCGCTGCGGCACGCATGCGCGCATCCTGCGCGCGGTCGCGCGGGCGGCACTGGAGATGGCGCCATGACGGGTCTCGCTCTTACGCGCCGCCGTTTCGGCCAGGCGATCGCTCTCACCATCGCCTTCTCGATGGCGCCGCGGGTCGGCGCGGCTGAGGCGGCGAAGCTGCCGGGCAGCCTCGAGGGAAACCGCATGCTCGACGCCTGGTTGCGCGTCAACCCGGACGGCACCGTCACCCTGTTCACCGGCAAGGTCGAGCTCGGCCAGGGCATCCTTACTGCGCTTCGACAGATCGCCGCCGACGAGCTTGACGTCGCCCCGAGCCGAATCAGGATTGTTTCCGGCGACACGGCGCAGACGCCGGACGAGGGTTTCACCGCCGGCAGCCAGTCGATCGAGCATGGCGGTATCGCCGTCAGGTATGCCTGTGCCGAAGCGCGCGGCATTCTGGTGAAGCTCGCCGCCGCAAAGCTCCATGGCGCGCCCGACGAGCTCACGGTCGAGGACGGCACGATCGCGGCGCGGGACGGCAAGAGCCTCACCTATTGGGCGCTCAGCGCCGAGGCGCAGCTCCGCCGCGAGGCCACCGCAAGCGTGATGCCCAAGCCGCCGGAGCGGCTTCGCTATGTCGGCAAGAGCGCGCCGCGCCTCGACATCCCGGCCAAGGTGACCGGTCGCGCGAGCTTCGTTCAGGACATCAGGCTGCCTGGCATGCTGTTCGGAAGAGTGTTGCGACCGCCGACCTACGGCGCCGAGCTCGTGTCGTTCGACGATGCGCGCGTGCGGCGAGCGGTGGGCGTCGTCGCGGTGGTGCGTGACGGCCGTTTCCTCGGCGTCGTCGCCGGGCGGGAGGAGCAGGCGATCGCCGCGCGCGACGAACTCGCGCGCGCCGCGACGTGGCGCGACGAGACGGCGTTGCCGGCCTCGGCCGACATCTACAGCTACTTGAAATCGCTGCCGGCGGAAGATCACGTCATCAGCGACAAGGGCGGCGACACGCCCCCGCCCGCCGCCCTCAGCTCGCATGCCGCTACCTATACGCGACCCTACACTGCGCATGCCTCGATCGGTCCGTCCTGCGCCGTTGCTCAATTCAAGGACGGCCTGCTTACGGTTTGGACGCACACGCAAGGCGTGTTCCCGCTGCGACGCGACCTGGCCAAGGCGCTCGACATGGACGTGGCGAAGATTCGCTGCATCCATGTCCAAGGCTCCGGCTGCTACGGCCACAACGGGGCGGACGATGTCGCCCTCGACGCCGCGCTCCTGGCGCGCGGCAGTGGCGGCCGACCGGTCAAGGTGCAATGGATGCGCGACGACGAGTTCGGCTGGGAGCCCAACGGACCCGCGATGATCGTCGAGCTCCGCGCCAGCCTCGGCGCTGGAGGCGCGATCCTCGACTGGACGCATGATGTCTGGACCAACACGCACAGCACCCGGCCGCAGCAGGACGGCTGCAACCTGCTGGCGTCATGGCATTTGGCGCAGCCGAAGGCTCCAGGCAAGCCCGCGATCATCCCGCAGCCGGCCGGCGGCGGAGATCGCAACGCCATCCCGCTTTATGATCTGCCCCGCCAGCGGGTGACGCACCATTTCATTCGGCAGATGCCGATCCGCGTATCGGCGCTCCGGGCGCTTGGCGCCTACGCCAATATCTTCGCCATCGAATCCTTCATGGACGAGCTGGCGAAGGCGGCACGGGTCGATCCCGTGGAATTCCGTATGCGCCATCTGAACGACGAGCGCGCCATCGCCGCCATCAAGGCTGCCGCCACCTATGCGGGCTGGCAGCCCGGTGTGCCCGGCGGCACCGGCAAGGGACGCGGCTTCGCCTTTGCCAAATACAAGAACCTCTCCGCCTATCTCGCGGTCGTGGTCGACGTCGAGATCGAGCGACGGAGCGGTCAGGCGCGCGTGACCAAGGCGATGGCGGCGATCGACGCCGGGCAGGTGATCAACCCCGACGGTCTGATCAACCAGACCGAAGGCGGCATCATCCAGGCGGCGAGCTGGACGCTGAAGGAGCAGGTACGCTTCGACGCCGAGCGCATCACATCGCGCGACTGGAGCGGCTATCCCATCATCACCTTCCCGGAGGTCCCGGACATCAAAGTGACCGTGCTCGACCGTCCGGGGGAGCGGCCGCTCGGCGCCGGAGAGGCGGCGCAGGGCCCGACCGCCGCTGCCATCGGCAATGCGATCGCGCACGCGACGGGAACGCGGTTCCGCGACCTGCCGCTCACGGCGGACCGGATCAAGCGGGTTTTCGGCTAAGGAGATGTCGATGCAAGAGAACGCCGCCACGGAAGGCGAACAGCGCCGCGTCGAGAAGCCGCCGAGCATCGTTTCCTCATCAATCCCTTTGGTCTGGCGTTGGAAAAGGTGACGGCGCCGAACTTGGTCAAGGTCGATCTCGACGGCCGGATCATCGGCGCGTCGATCGCCGGCGCGGCAGGCCCTCACATGAGAAAAACGCCCTTGCCGGTCGTCTGCTTGTCGAACAGCCGGTACGCCTCTTCCGCCTGGGCGAGCCGCCAGCGGTGGGTGAACAGGCGATCGACGTCGATCTTGCGATCCGTCACGAACCGCGCGCACTCGGCCTGGCCGATGCTCGAGAAGGTCCAGGAGGCGATGATGGTGAGCTGCTTGCGCAACAGATCGGAGCTGACGTCGAGCGTCACGGTGTTGCGCTCGCCGACGAAGCAGCAGGTGCCCCAGACCTTGGCGCCGCGTACGGCGGCAACCCTACCCTCCGGCACTCCGGACGTGTCGAGGGTGAGGTCCGCGCCCTCGCCATGCGTGAGCTCCTTCAGTGCCGCAACGGGATCGTTGGAGCGCGGATCGATCGTGGCATCGGCGCCGAATTCTTTCGCCCGGTTCAACCGCTCGGGGCTGATGTCGAAGGCGATGACGCGCGCGCCCATGGCGGCGGCGAGCTGGGTCGCAGAGAGGCCGACGGGGCCTTGGCCGAAGATCGCGATGGTGTCGTTGCCGGAAAGCCGCATGCGGCGCAGCGCGCCATAGGCCGTGCCGGTGCCGCAGGAGATCGCCGCCCCGGCCGAGAAGCTGAGCTCGTCGGGCAGCGGCACCAGGGTGAAGGCAGGCACCTTGAGATAACGGGCATGTCCGCCATGAGCATTGTTGCCGTAGACGGCGATGGGCTCGCGCTGGCAGAGCTGCGACCAACCGGATCGGCAATGATTGCAGACGGTGCAGCCTTTGTAATGATGCACCATGACCCGTTGGCCGATCCGTGCCTGCTTTTCGCCGACGCCCGCACCGACCGCGGCGACGATGCCGCAGGGCTCGTGCCCGGCAATGACCGGATCGGGGTTGACCGGCAAGCCGCCGACCGAGGCGCCGCCTTTGGGCCGGCGATACTGGTGCAGGTCGCTGCCGCACATGCCCGACGCCTTCATCTCGACCACCACTTCGCCGGGACCCGGCGTCGGATCCGGAAACTCCCTGATCTCGATCTCTCTGTCGCCGCAGAAGACAACGCCGCGCATGCCGCTTCCCTCCGCCTTTAGGCGGCAGCCTACGCCTTTCCGGCAGGTCGGGGTAGGGCGGCTAACCGCCGGGCAGATCGAGAAACGGACCGACGGCGGCGAGGAAGGCCTGAGGCTGCTCGAGCGGCGGACAGTGACCGCAACCCGGCAGCGGCACGAAGCGCGCTTGCCGGATGTCCCGGGCAAGCTCCCGCGCGAGATCGAGCGGCGTCGCGGCATCGAGCTCGCCGACCACGACGAGCGTGGGATTGGCGATGCGCGCGAGCTCGCCCGCGAGATCGACCCGCTCCAAGGCGCGGCAGGCGGCGATGAACGATTGGGGATCGAAGCGGAGGAGCACGGCTCGGCGCTCCGCCACGGCTTCGGGATGGGCGGCGAGGTAGGCGTCATGAAAGATGCGGCGGGCGGCGATCTCCGCGACTTCTCCCATGCCGCCGGCAGCGACCTTGTCGGCCATGACGGCGAAAGCCGATCGTGCCGCCGCGGGAAAACGCGCCGCCGTGTCGACGAGCAGCAGCTTTTCGAACAGCCCGCCATGCCTCGCCGCCAGCGCCAGCGCGACGAACCCGCCGAAGCCGTTGCCGAGCACGGCGCTGCCCGGGCCCAGCCGAAGCAGGCGCAGGGCATCGGCGATCCGGTCGGCATAGTCTTCGACGGCCGGGCCGGCCGGCGTCGACCCGTCGAAGCCCGGCAGCGCCACGAGATGAACCCGCCGGCTGCGCGCCAGCTCCGGAGCGACGCGATCGAAGGCCGAGCGGTCGATGAGCAGCGAATGCAGCAGCACCAATGCCGGGCCCTCGCCCAGCGAAATTATGTCGACGCTGCCGCCCGCGACGTCGATGCGTGCCATGGCCTCTCCCCCTCCCCGATGCCCGCGCGGCAGGTGTAGCACCGGCCTACGCTGCTGTCTCGATGGTTCTCCTTGCGATCGGTGCCGGGATCGGCTAGTGGCGGGGCCTGAAAGGAGCGCGAATTGCGAAGCGAGGCAAGATCGATCCCGACGGCGGCGGCCACGGTCCGGACGCCGGAACTCGCCGTGATCGTGCCGACCTTCAACGAGCGCGAAAACGTCGCGCTGGTGCGCGATCTCGTCGCCGACGCGCTCGCGGGCGTCGATTGGGAGCTGATCTTCGTCGACGATGATTCCGCCGACGGCACGGCGGAGGCGGTGCGCGGCATGGCGCGAAGCGACCCTCGCATTCGCTGCGTCCAGCGCATCGGCCGCCGCGGCCTGTCGAGCGCCTGCATCGAGGGGATGCTCGCCACGGCGGCGCCTTATGTCGCCGTCATGGACGCCGATCTGCAGCATGACGAGCGGTTGCTGCCGCGCATGTTGCAGGCCCTGAAGCAGGACGGATGCGACCTCGTGGTCGGCTCGCGCTACGTCGAAGGCGGCGGCTTCGGCCGGTGGGACGAACGTCGCGCCGGCATCAGCAGCATGGCGACCAAGCTCTCGCGCATCGTCTGCAAGATCGAGATTGCCGATCCCATGAGCGGCTTCTTCATGATGCGGCGCGAAATCTTCGAGCGCGCCGTACGCGGCCTGTCGGGCCAGGGCTTCAAGATCCTTCTGGACCTGCTCGCCTCGTCGCCCGCGCCGCTGCGGATCAAGGAGCTGCCTTACGAGTTTCGGCCGCGTCGCCACGGCACGAGCAAGCTCGACACGCTGGTGGCCTGGGAGTTCGGCATGCTGCTGGCCGACAAGCTGGTCGGCCATCTCGTCCCCGTGCGCTTCGCTCTCTTCGCCTTCATCGGCGCCCTTGGCCTCGTCGTCCACCTCGCGGTGCTGCGCTGCGCCCTGGCGGTGCCGTCGCTCGGCTTCACCGGAGCGCAGGCGACGGCCACCGTGGTCGCGATGACGTCGAACTTCTTCCTCAACAACCTCTTCACCTATCGCGACCAGCGCCTTCACGGCTGGCGCTTGCTGCGCGGCCTCGGCTCCTTCTATCTCATCTGCGCCGTGGGTGCGGTCGGCAATGTCGGCATCGCCGCCTATGTCTTCGCCGCCGACAATGTCTGGTGGCTCGCCGGCATTTCCGGCGCGATCGTCGGCTCGGTCTGGAACTACGCGGTGTCCTCGGTCTTCACCTGGCGCCGCCGCTGACGCTTATTGCCGCCGGCTCGCGCGCAGGACGTAGCGATCGCCGGCAAGCCGTTCGAACACGACGTCGATCATGGGATGGGTGACCGGGCCGTTCTCCGCGTCCGGCAGCAGATTCTGCTCGGAAACATAGGCTTCATAGGGCCCGCCCTGGGCATTCTGCGCCAGCAGGTGATAGAACGGCTGATCCTTCGACGGGCGGCGATCCGCCGGAATCGACTGGTACCAATCCTCCGTATTGCTGAACACGGGATCGACGTCGAAAATGACGCCGCGGAACGGGTAGAGCCGGTGACGCACGATCTGCCCCACCGAGAACTTCGCCTCGCGGCAAACACGATCCTTGCTCGAAGACTGCCTCATTGACCTCGCGCCCGCGGAGCGGAGCTCCCTCTATAGGGAGTCGACGGTCTTTCCTCAAGTCGCCGCCATGGGCTCGACAGCAGGCTCGGTTCGCCCCACCATGCCGGCCGAGACGAACCTGAATTGGAAGCGACGATGCTGCCGCTCGCGGGAATCAAAGTCGTGGAACTCGGCCAGAACCTCGCCGGCCCCTATGCCGGCGAGGTTCTGGCAACTCTCGGCGCCGACCTTGTCAAGGTCGAGCGTCCCGAAGGCGACGACGCCCGCGCTTGGGGCCCGCCCTTCTGGCAAGGCACCGCCGCGATCTTTCAGACCGTTAACCGCAACAAGCGCAGCATCACGCTCGACCTCAAGGATCCGCGCTGCATCGCATGGCTCAAGGACTACCTCTCGCAAGCCGACGTGCTGCTGCACAATATGCGCCCCGGCGCCATGGAAGAGCTGGGCCTCGGTGCCGAGGCGCTCACGGCGCGGCATCCGCGCCTGATCTACGCCTCGCTTTCCGCCTTCGGACACAAGGGCCCGCTGCGCCTCAAGCCGGGATACGAGCCGATGGTGCAGGCCTTTGCCGGCATCTTCAGCGTCAATGGCGCCGAGAACGCGCCGCCGACGCGGGTTGGCCTGCCGATCCTGGACATGGGGACCGGCCTGTGGCTGGCGCTGGGCTGCGTCGCCGCCCTGCTGCGCCGGACTCGCACCGGTCGCGGCGGCACCGTTGACGCTTCGCTGTTCGAGACGGCGCTCGCTTGGCTCACCGTACCCTTTGCCAGCTTCCAGGTGACGGGCGAGCCGCCGCAGCGTCATCGGACGGGGAGCCGGCGCCTCGTCGTCTTCGAGGCGTTTCACACCGCCGACGGCGAGGTCATCGTCGCGGCGGCGAACGACCGGCTCTTCCAGAAGCTGGCGCATGCCTTGGGCCGGCCGGAATGGGCCGCGGATGAGCGGTTCAAGACCAATGCGCTGAGGCTCGCCAACAAGGCGGCCCTGATCCCCGAGATCCAAGCGATCCTGCGCAGCGAAAGCTCGGCCCATTGGGTCGAGCGTCTGGAGGCCGCCGGCGTCCCTTGCGCGCCGGTCCAGGACCTCAAGGAAGTCGTCGCCGAGCCGCAGACGGCGGCGATTGGCATGATCGAGCCGGTGCCCGACGCCGGGATCAGCCTGGTCGGCCTGCCGCTCTCCTTTGACGGCGAGCGTCCCCCCATGCGCCGGCGGGCGCCGCTCCTGGGCGAGCACAATTCCGAGATTCTCGCCGCGCCGGCGGCAGCGAAAGCGCCCGGTGCAGGCTGACCGGTGGCGACCCCCCGACGCGCGCTATAATGACGCGCATGGGCGCCCCGGGGATGGGGCAACGGCACGAGCCCGTATCAAGGAGCGCCGGGTAAGGTCGGGAGCGTAGGGTGAGCGAGAGCGAGGTGGGCGGATCGCCGATGGCTCTGCCGGCGGCGGACTTGCTCATCCGCAGCGTCGAGGCCGGCGACGAGCGCGAGCGACTGCCGTGGCTCGCGATGATCGCGGCGGCGCTGCTTCATGCGCTGGTTCTGCTCTGGCTTTTGATCGATTGGTCGCGTCCGGTGATATTGCCGCCCGAGCCGCGCGTTGTCCCGGTGCAGATCGTCATGGCGCCGCCCCCCTCGCCGCCGCCGCCAGCGGCGCCGCCGGCGCCGAAACCTGCCCCGGCG
>JASHTP010000389.1 GCA_030040495.1 Alphaproteobacteria bacterium | reverse complement strand
GCCGCCGCCGGCGCCCGAACAGAAGACCCCCGAAACCGAGGCGCCGCCGCCATCGCCGCCGCCCGAGAAGCCGGCGGTGCCTCAGGAAAGCGGCAAGCCCGTCCCACCCAAGGACGTTCCCCGACCTGAACCGCAGAAGCAGGAGGCGGCGATACCCGTTGCGCCGCATCCGGCGCCGTTGCGGCGCCTCAATGTCGAGCCCGGCGAGCGCGTCGAAACCGGCGATCCCTATCTCAACCAGCTCTACACGCTGATCGAGCGGCATCGCGTCTATCCGCGCGTGATCGGCCCGCTCGGATTGGCCGTCGAAGGAACCGCGGTCTACGACGTGGCGCTCGACCGCTCCGGCAAGATCGTGGCGATGAGGCTGGAGCGGTCGTCGGGGGTCGCCGGCATCGATCAGGCGGTCGCCGGCATGATCCGCAGCAGCCTGCCCTTCCCGCCTCTGCCCCCCGACTATCCCGATGAAGTCGGCATCGTCGTGACGATCCGCCTCTTCCCGCCCTCCTGAGCCGACGAGCGGAGGGCGCTCAAGGCACCGGCGACAGCTCGATCCGCTCGCAATTCATGCGTCCCTGGAGCAGGCAATCTTCGAGCTTCGAGACCTGGGCGAGCCCGTCGGCGACCCAGAGTCCGATCAGGCCCAGCAGCAGGGCTACCGCCAGGCCGGCAAGGCTGGCCGTGAAGCGGTCCTCCTCCTCTTGCCGCTCGCGCGGCGTCAGCAAGATGCGCCTCTTCATGGGGCTGATCTTGCCACAGTTCGTCCCCGGCCGCGAGTTTCCGAACGCTCGGGATCGTTCCGGCCCTATCCCTTCGAAGTTCCCGCCCGGCCCCCTCCGATCGCGTGCGTCACGGGACGGGTCGAAGCTTCCGCCGGGTCGGCGGCACGCCGCTGCGGAGCATCTCGGCGAGATCGATCACCATCTGGCACAGGGTCTGCGTATCCATCTCCGCGGCGGCGCCGCCGATCGCTTCGAGGACATGGGCGCGGCGCTGTTCGTCGGCGGGCGCTCCCTCGGGATATCGCGGTATCCCGTCGGCCGTTCCCGGTCCGGTCGGATCGTCGTCGCTCATGCTCGCCTGCCTCCATCCGCTCAACCATGTCGCCGGGCCGGCCGGCGGGAGCACCGGCAGCGCGGCGCAGGATCACGGCGCCAGCGCGCGACAGACGGCGTCGAGCCTGCCGCTTTCGGCGGCGATCACCTGCTGCGCCAGGCTTTCGAGGCGGCGGACATTGTCGGCGCTCGAATCGTCGAAAGCGGCGGCCGGCGCGTCGGAGCCGTCGGCGACCGCCGCTTCGAAGCGGTGATGGTCGCGCCCCAGCAGCTGGTCGCAAATGTAGCAGGCGGTGTCGACCGCGCCGTCCAAAAGCAGCGAAAGGATCGGCCGCAGCCACTCGGCATCGCCCCACGATCGCGCATCGCTCGCATCGATCGGCTCTTCGGCCGCGCCGGTGCCGAGCGAGACGAGCAGGAACCGCTTGGCATCGGGAAAGAGCCGCTTCGCCGACGCCAGCGCGCACAGCGACGGGTTGTTGGCGAAGACGCCGCCATCGATCATCGCGTAGCGCTCGCCGGCCATGCTTTCGATCTCGGCGGGCGGGAAGTAGGTCGGCGCGGCCGAGGTCGCGCGCGCCACCTGCCAGAGCGGGAAATCGAACGCGTCCCGGACGTCGTCGCGGTCGAGCGCATGCCCGTTCGCTTTCCAGGACTTGAAGAACATGGGCGCGCGCGAGGTCCTGGCGGTCGTGCCGTCGATCCGCGCCGGGCTTGGCAAGGCGATCGCATAGCTCGGCACGAGCAGGTGCGGCCTCCGCGCCGCCGAGAGCCGGGCCTCGCCCAGCGTCTGGCGCAGCATCGCTTCGAGCGGCGCCGGGTCGTATTTGGCGCCGAAAAGCCCCCCGGCCGTGGCGAGGATGCGGCCGAAGGAGCGCGAGAAGATCTCGGCGCCGTGCTGCGCGTAGAGGTCGCCGAGCCGCGCCGCGGAGATGCGTTGCGCGAGGCCGCAGGCGAGGATCCCCCCGGTCGAGGTGCCGGCGACGAGGTCGAAAAGCTCGGACGCGGGCTTCCCCGCCCGGCGCTCGAGCTCGGCGAGGATCCGCGCCGGCAGAATGCCGCGGATCCCGCCGCCGTCGATCGACAGGATGCGGACGGTCACGGCAGGACGGCGCCGAGCAGCATCGCGTTGATGGAGGCCAGCAGCGACAGCACCTGCGACGGCACCGCCAAGCCCTTCGCCTTGGTGTCCTGCACGAAGAGGAGACCGTCGGCGAGCGTCTGCGCCAGCAGCTTGTTCTGCGCCACGGCGTCGAGCTGGGTCAGCGCGCGGCGCGCCTGCTCGACCTTGGCGAGCAGCCCGGGCGCGCTGGGGCTGGCACCCCGGCCCTTGAGCGAGTTCGCGAGGCCGGCCAGGTCGGTGTAGAAGCTGCAGCCGATCGGGTCTTGCGGCGGCGTGCCGCAGGCCATGTTGAGGGCGGCGACATCATCGACCGAATAGAGGTTGCCGAGCGCGACGGCGACCTTCTCCAGCGGCCCCGCGTTGGTCGGCGCGACCGTCGGCGCCGCGGCAGTCGCGCTGCCGGTCTGCGGGTTGATCGTGATCACCGGCGCCTGGGCAAGCGGGTTGTCCTGCGCGCACGCCGAGAGCGCCGCGGCGGCGAGGAGGAGCGCCAGCAGCGCCGGCGTCGACTTCTTCGCGGCGCTGGCTGAGGATTCGACCGCCCGCACGAAATTGAGCGCCAGCACGTCGAGCACGGAAGCGACGCCGGCGGGCAGCCGGTTGCGGAAGTTGGCCAGGAGCGAGGCCCCTGCCGTGGTGCCGAAAAGCCCGACGAGCCATTTGAGCAGCGCGCCATTGTCGGCGCAGGCGGCTCCGACGATGCGGTCGGCGGCGCCATCCTGGGCGACGGCGACGGCGATGGCGGCAACCGAGACGAGCGCGAGCGCGCTCGCGGCGATGAGCGTCCGGGACATGCAGATACTCCTCGAGGTCAGGGACGGAAGAGATCGGAGAGGCCGGCGACAAGCGCCACGGCCAGGGCGATGAAGAGGCAGAGCCAGGTGACGCCGTCGGCGGTCATGCGGCGGGATCGGGCGCCGGCGCGTTCGGCTCGACGCCGACGGCGAGGGCGGTCGCGCTCACGGGTGGCCCTTCCAGGTGAGCGAAGCAGCGAGCCAGGAGGCGAGCCCCACGGCGCCCGTGACGACGAGCCCGATCAGCGCCTTCAGCGCGTGCGCCCGCAGCTTCTCGCCGGCTTCGCGCTGGCGGCGGATGAAGGCGAAGTCGGCCTGCATCGCCTGGATCGCTTCGGGTCTGCTGATGTCGACGCCCATGCTCAGCAAGGTCTCCTTCACCGTCTCGCGGATCAGCTCGTGCGTCTCGTCTTTGTCCATTGCGCTGGCCCAATGAAAAAAGCCGCCCAGGGGCGGCGCGGCAGCCCAGGCGCGGCCGTTCGCGGCGCCGGGCGGAGCCCGGAGAGAGCGCGCCCTATCGGGTGCCGAGTCCCGTGTCGAAGGCGCCGCCGTTGGGATAGATGAGCCGCAGCGTGGCGCCGCTCGTGTCGACATGCGGCGCGTTGGCGCGCATCGCGCCGGCCGCGAGCCTCTGCTGCTCCTGGCCGTACCGGAGCGCGCTCTGCAGCCCGTCGCCGACCTGGCTCAGGAAGAACGGGCTTCTCGACGCCATCATGCCGGCGCCGGCGGCGATCAGCATGTCGCTGAGGTTGGAGCCCCCATCGCCGCCATCGGCCAGCGCGCGCGGAAAGCCCCGATGACGGTGGCCCGGCACGAGCCGGCCGCCGTGGCGCACCATGCTCGCCAGCCTCACCGCGCCCAGGATGCCGGTGACGTCGCCCAGGAGGTTGCTGCCGCCGGCGCCGCTGGTCTGCTGCGTCGTGGTCGGCGCCGAGAAGGGCAGCGGATGCGGGCTCGCGGTCGGCATGCTGACCGGCGACGCCGAGGCGAGCGCGACCGCGCGCTCGATGTCGGCGATGTCGTTGGGGCCGAGATCGGGCACCAGGCCCCCCGGCGCGCGCGCCGTCGCCGGAAAGCCGCCGACGCGGCCGCCGCGGCGGATGTTGCCGACGATGTTCTGCGGCATGGCGCCGAGATAATTGTCCTCGACCG
>JASHTP010000388.1 GCA_030040495.1 Alphaproteobacteria bacterium | reverse complement strand
ACCGCGCAGCAGCGCCGCCACCGCGCTGGCGCGCGCGGGATGGCGCGGCACGATGATGCTGAGCAGGTCGGGCCACCGCGCCTTCAGCGCGCGATGCGCCGCCGCCGCCGCCCGCTCCTCGCCTTCATGAGTGCAGGCGGCAAGCCAGAGCGGCCGTCCCGCCGCCTGCGCCGCGAGCTTCGCCAGCTCCGCTTCGTTCGCCGGCAGCGGCCCTGCCGCGGCTTTGAGGTTGCCGACGCAGAGCGCGCGCCGCGCGCCGAGCCGGCGCAGCCGCTCGGCCTGCACCACGTCCTGCGCCAGGCAGAGATCGAAGGCGCCGATCACCGGCGCGGCGAGCCGCGGCCAGCGCCGCCAGCCTTCGAAGGAGCGCTGCGACATGCGGGCGTTGATCAGCAGCAGCGGGATGTCGCGCGCCGCGGTCTCGGTGACGAGGTTGGGCCACAGCTCGGATTCGACCCAGAGCGCGAGATCGGGCCGCCAATGGTCGAGGAAGCGCCGCACATAGGCGGGCAGGTCGACCGGCACGTATTGATGGAACGCGCGCCCCGCCGGCAGGCGCGACGCCAGCAGATGCGCCGAGGTGACGGTGCCGGTGGTGACCAGCACCGAAATCGCCGGGCGCTCGGCGATGAGGGTGTCGATCAGCGCCAGCATCGACACCGCCTCGCCGATGCTCGCCGCATGCACCCAGACCAGCGGCCCCTCCGGCCGCGCGCCGCTGGCCTTGCCGCGGCGCTCGGCGAAGCGCGCGCGCTCCTCCTTGCCGCGCGCCATGCGGCGGACGAGGTAGAGCGTCACCAGCGGACCCAGCAGGATGGTGGCGGCGCGGTAGAGCCGGAGCGGGCTCATCGGCTCTCTCCCGGCGCGGCGCGGCGCAGCGCGCGCAGATCCTCGCGGCCGAGCGTGCCGGGCGCGGTCGCCTCGCAGCCGACGCGGCGGTCGGCCTCGGCCGTCTGCTGGATCATGCGCTCCTCGACGATCCGCCGCCAGCTTTCGAGGCCGGCCTCGTCGAGCGTCTCCGGCACGGCGATCGGCTCGCCCCAGAGATAGATGCCGCGGCCGAACGGGAAGGGCAGGTGGAAGCGGTCCCAGGTGGCGAGGATGCGCCGGTACCGCGTCGCGTAGGTGACGGGGACGATCGGCGCGCCGGCGAGCCGGGCGGCGGCGACGATGCCGCTCGTCGCGCGCATCGCCGGGCCGTTGGGTCCGTCCGGGGTGATGCCGACGCAATCGCCGCGGCGCACATGGCGCACCATGGCGCGCAAGGCGCCGCTGCCGCCCGCGTTCGACGAGCCGGCGATGCTGTCGACATCGAAATAGCGCACGGCGTCGGCGATGATGCGGCCGTCGCGATGGCCGGAGATCAGCATGTGCATCGGCGCGAGGCGCTGCCAGGCCATCGGGATCATCAACAGCCGCCCGTGCCAGAAGGCGAGGATGAAGGGCCGTCCCTCGCGGCGCAGCCGGTGCGGTATATCGGCGCCCTCGACCGTCCAGCGGACGCAGGCATAGACGAGACGGATATAAAGGTGGATGATCCAGCACAGCACGCGCCGCACGGAATCCGAGCGCAGCAGGCGCTTTGCCGGCTCCATCGCCTCAGCCTCCCACGAGGCGGATCGCCGCCGCCTCGCGCGGCACCTGGCCGGCGAATTGCAGCGCGTAGAGCCGGGCATAGATGCCGTTGTGGCGCAACAGCTCGGCGTGGGTTCCGGATTCGACGACGCGACCGGCATCGACGACGTGGATGAGATCGGCGTCGACGACGGTGGAGAGGCGGTGCGCGATCACCACCGTGGTGCGGCCCTGCATCAGCGTCTTGAGCGCCGCCTGCACCTGGCGCTCCGATTCCGTGTCGAGCGCCGAGGTCGCTTCGTCGAGCAGCAGGATCGGCGCGTTCTTGAGCATGGCGCGGGCGATGGCGAGGCGCTGGCGTTGGCCGCCGGAGAGCTTGATGCCGTGCTCGCCGACCGGGGTGTCGTAGCCCTGCGGCAGCGCGCGGATGAACTCGTCCGCCGCCGCCGCCTTGGCCGCGGCGACGATCTCCGCCTCGCTCGCGCCGAAGCGGCCATAGGCGATGTTGGCGCGCACCGTGTCGTCGAACAGGCTGATCTCCTGGCTGACCAGCGCGATGGCGCCGCGCAGGCTCGCCAGCGTCGCCTGGCGCACATCCGTGCCGTCGATCGTCACCGCGCCGGACGCCACGTCGTAGAAGCGCGGGATGAGGTTGAGGATGGTCGACTTGCCGGCGCCCGAGGCGCCCACCAGCGCCACCGTCCGGCCCGGCGGCACGACGAGGTCGACGCCGTCGAGCGCCTGCGCGCCCTTGCCGTAGGCGAAGCGCACGCCGGCGAAGCGGATCTCGCCGCCCTTGACGGCGAGCGGCCTGGCGTCGGCGGCCTCGCGGATCTCGGGCTCGACGTCGAGCACGGTGAACAGGCGCTGCGCCGCGGCGAGGCCTTCCTGCAGATTGGCGTTGAGCCCGGCCAGCGCCTTCATCGGCTGATAGGCGAGCAGCAGCGCGGTGATGAAGGAGAAGAAGGCGCCCGGGCTGCGCATGCCGCTGATCACCTGGTGGCCGCCATAGAGGATGACCAGCGCCACGGCGATGCCGCCCAGCGTCTCCATCAGCGGCGAGGCCACCGAGCGCGCGCGCTGGGCGCGCTCGACCAGGGCATAGAGGCTCTCGATCAGCCGCGCCGCGCGCTTCTCCTCGTAGGCCTCCATGCCGTAGGCCTTGACGTGGCGCGCGCCCTGGAAGGTCTGGTCGAGCAGCGTGGTGAACTGGCCGATCTCGCGCTGCGTGTTGGCGGAGACGCGGCGCATGCGGCGGCCGATGCTGACGATCGGGCGGATGGCGATGGGGAAGACGACGAAGGCGACGAGCGCCAGCAGCCAGTCCTGGTAGAACATCAGCGCCACCAGGAACACCGCGGTCACCGCCTCCTTGCCGATGCCGGCGAGCACGGTGGTGGTGGCGTTGCGCAGCATGCCGGCGTCGTTGGTGAAGCGCGAGATCAGCGTGCCGGTGGGGTTGGCGTGGAAATAGGCGATGTCGGCGCGCATCAGCCGGCCGAACAGCGCGAGCTGGATGTCGGCGACGACGCGCTGGCCGACGGTGGTCATCAGCACCGACTGCCAGTAATTGGCGAAGCCCTTGATGAGCGCCAGCACGATGACCGCGGCCGGGATGATCAGCAGCAGCCGCTCGTCATGGGCGACGAAGACGCGGTCGAGCATCGGCTGCATCAGCCAGGCGTTGGCGGCGGTGGCGCCGGCGGTCAGCCCCATGCAGGCGAGCGCCAGCGCCATGCGGCCGCCATAGGGGCGCAGGAACTCGCGCGCCAGGCGGCGCACCAGGGGCATCGTGTGGTGGCTGAACTCGGCGGCCGGCGCTTTTCCCGGCGCTGACCTATCGGCTGGGGCGTTCAAAGCGGGTTCCAACCCCTCCTTTCCCGGCGATCATAGCACGCCGGCGGCGCCGGCGGCCAAGCCGGCCCGCCGGGGCGGGAAGGCCGCCCTTGCCCGCAGATGACGCATGACGGAAGCGTTGCGGTCGGCTATGAGGCGGGCGGGGAGGGGAATGATGGACAAGAAAGAGGGGCGGGCCCGCCGCCTCCTGGTGATCTACAACCCGACCGCAGGCAGCCGCAAGCGGCGCAAGCTCGACCGCTTCCTCTCCCATCTCCGGGCGCTGGGATCGACGGTGGAGCTGCGCGCGACCGAGGCGCCGCACCATGCCGAGGCGCTCGCCCGGGCCGCCGATCCCGCGAAGATCGACGCGGTGGTCGTGGCCGGCGGCGACGGCACCATCAACGAGGCGGTGAACGGGCTCGCCGCTTCGCCGCTGCCGCTCGCCCTGCTGCCGCTCGGCACCGCCAACGTGCTCGCCAACGAGCTCGGCCTGCCGCGCCGCCTCGCCGCGCTGGCGCGGCTCGCCGCCTTTGCGCCGGCGCGGCCGGTCTGGCCGGGCGAGGCGGTGGCGGAGGGCGACGGACGGGGGCGGCGCTTCCTGATCATGGCCGGGACCGGCTTCGACGCCGACGTGGTCGAGCATCTCGACCTCGCGCTGAAGCGCCGCACCGGCCGGCTCGCCTATGTCGCGAGCATCTTCGGCCGGCTGCGCGACTACCGGCCGTGCTGCTATCGCGGCGAGGTCGACGGCGCGCCGGTCGAGGGCGCCTCGCTCATCGCCGCCAAGGCGCATTTCTATGGCGGGCGCTTCGTGCTGGCGCCGGCGGCGCGGCTCGAGGAGCCGGCGCTGCAGCTCGTCGTCTTCGCCGAGGCCGGCCGCCGCGCCGCGCTCGGCTACCTGGCGGCGATGAGCCTCGGCGTGCTGCAGCGCTGCCGCAGCCTCAGCATCCTGCCGGGGAGGACGGTGCGGCTCACCGAGCCCGCCGGCGCTCCGGTGCAGCTCGACGGCGATATCCAGCTCCGCCTTCCCGCGCGCCTCGGCATCGCCGCGACGCCGCTGCTGCTGGTTGCGCCGCCGGCCTGAGCGCGCCGCTCAGGCGCCGGCCACCATCATGCCGTCGATGCGGATGGTGGGCGCGTCGATGCCGGTGCGGAATTCGAGATCGCTGGCCGCGGCGAGATGGAGGAACATCTCCTTGAGGTTGCCGGCGACCGTCACTTCGCTCACGGGATAGGCGAGCTCGCCGCCCTCGATCCAGAAGCCGGCGGCGCCGCGGCTGTAGTCGCCGGTGACGCCGTTGACGCCCATGCCCATGAGCTCGGTGACGTAGAAGCCCGCCGAGATGTCGGAGATCAGCTCCTCGGCGGTGACCGGGCCGGGCTCGAGCCAGAGATTGGTCGGCGACGGGCTCGGCGGCGAGGAGGTGCCGCGGCTGGCATGGCCGGTGGTCGTGAGCTTCAGCTGGCGCGCCGAGGCGAGATCGAGCAGCCAGGTGGTGAGCACGCCATCCTCGATCACCGCGCGCCGCGCATTGGCGATGCCTTCGCCGTCGAACGGCCGCGAGCGCAGGCCGCGCCAGCGATGCGGATCGTCGATCACGGCGATGCCGGCGGGAAAGATGCGCTGGCCTAGTTTCTCCTTGAGGAAGCTCGTGCCGCGCGCCACCGCCGGGCCACTGATCGCGCCGACCAGATGGCGCAGCAGGCTCGCGGCGATGCGGGGATCGAACACCACCGGCACCCGGCAGGTCTGCACCTTGCGCGCGCCGAGGCGGTGGACGGCGCGCCTGCCGGCCTCGCGCCCGACCTCGGCGGGGTCGCGCAGGTCGGCGGCGTGGACGGCGCTGGTGTAGTCGTAGTCGCGCTCCATCGCCGTGCCTTCGCCGGCGAGCACGGCGGCGCTGACGCTGTGGCCGGTGGCTTCATAGCTGCCGGCGAAGCCGTTCGAGGCGGCGAGCGCCACGCGCGAGCGGCCCCAGCCGGCTTCCGCGCCTTCGGAGTTGGTGACCCCGGGCACCGCGCGCGCCGCATCCTCGGCGGCGGCGGCGCGCTCGATGAGCCGCTCCGGCGTCGGCTCCTCGCCATCGACCATGTCGAGCTCGGGCCAGGCGCGTGCGATCTCCCGCGGCTCGGCGAGGCCGCAATAGGGATCCTCCGGCACCGCCTTGGCCATGGCGATGGCGCGCTCGACCAGCGCGTCGAAGCGCTGGGCGTCGCGATCGTTCGACGAGACGATGGCCTGGCGCTTGCCGACGAGGACGCGCAGGCCCAGATCGTAGCTCTCCGAGCGCTCGAGCTTCTCGGTGCGGCCGAGCCGGCGCGCATGGGACAGCGACACGCCCTCGACCAGGACGGCGTCGGCGGCGTCGGCGCCGGCGCGGCGCGCCGCGGCGATGAGATCGCCGAGGCGGTTCAAGGCGTCGTCTTCGTGCATGGCAATATCCTCAAAAGCCGGAGCACATACACTATATGGGGAGCCCAAGGATTTGGCGCACAGGACGCGAAGGACGCGCGGAAGGCGCGAAGGGACTCGAGCGTCCCTCAGCGACCTCGGCGCCCTCCGCGCTGGCTTCTTTCCTTCACAGGCCGAAGACGCGCCGCGCGTTGGCGCCGCGCACCGCCTCGCGCTGGGACGCCGGCAAGGCGTCGACGCGGGCGAGGCAGCCCTTCATGTCGCCGATATTGTGCGGATAGTCGGAGCCGTACATGACGCGGTCGGCGCCGCCGACCTTGATGCAGAGCTCGAGCGCCTCCTGCCGGTAGGTGACGCTGTCGTAGTAGAGGCGGCGGAGATAGTCGCTCGGCCGCGTCTCGGTCTTGGTGCGGCAGGCATTCATGTTGTCGAAGCAGATATCGAGCCGGCCGACGAGATAGGGCAGCGTCGCGCCGGCGTGGGAGACGATGAGCTTCAGGTTGGGGAAGCGGTCGAGGAAGCCGTCGAAGCACATCCGCGCCACGGCGAGGCTGGTGTCGAACATGAAGCCGATCGAGGCGATGAGGTTGTACTGGCGCAGATCCATCTCCGGCGTGCCCGGCGGCGCCGTCGGATGCACCAGCACCGGCAGCGCGCGCCGGTCGATCTCCTGCCACACCGGCGCGAACAGCGGATCGGTGAGCGAGCGGCCGGCGATGTTGGCGAGCACCATGATGCCGACCGCGCCGCGATCGAGCGCGCGCCTGAGCTCGCCCACGGCCGCCTCGGGATATTCCCAGGGCAGCGACGCCATCCAGCGGATGCGGCCGGGATAGGCCTTCTCGGCCCGCGCCATGTCGTCGTTGGCGACGCGCGAGGCGGCAAGGCTCACCTCCTCGCCGCCCCAATAGACGTTGGGGCAGGTGAGCGACAGGATGGCGAGGTCGACCTTGGCCGCGTCCATCGCCTTGATGCGCTCGTCATAGTCGAAATGGCCGGGCTGCGGCGTCATGAAGGGCGCGCCGTCGAGGAAGATGCCTTCCGGCGCGTCCATGCTCTTGCGCACCTCGTAGCGCGGCCTGCCGTGGCGGCGCAGCAGCTCCAGCCATTCGCGGTTGAGCATGTGGGTATGCACGTCGATGACCGGCATCCTCGCCTCCCTTGACGCCGGGCACGCTAGCAAGGGCCTCCGGGAGCGACAAGCGAAGAGCTGGCGGCGATGGCCGCCTCGGCGCCATAGTCCGGGACCGCTGGCGAAGGAGGCACGGCATGAGCCGGCAGCCCGCATCGGAGCCGGAGGCGACGGCGCCCGGACCGAGCGCCGTCGAGATGGTGATCGTGCCGCGGTCGCGCGATCTCGGCGACGGCTTCCTGGTGAGCCGCCTGCTGCCATTCGCCCGGCGCCGCATGGTCGGCCCCTTCATCTTCTTCGACGCGATGGGGCCGACGCTGTTCGAGGCCGGACGCGGCCTCGACGTCCGGCCGCATCCGCATATCGGGCTGTCGACGCTGACCTATCTCTTCGAGGGCGAGATCCTGCATCGCGACAGCCTCGGCAATGTGCAGCCGATCCGGCCGGGCGAGGCGAACTGGATGATCGCCGGCAGCGGCATCGCCCATTCCGAGCGCAGCGACCCCGCGGCGCGGCGAAAGCCGGCGCGGCTCTTCGGCATCCAGTGCTGGGTGGCGCTGCCGCGGCGCGACGAGGAGACGAAGCCGGCCTTCGCGCATCACGCCAAGGCGGCCCTGCCGGTGATCGAGGGCGAGGGCACGAGCGTGCGGCTCATCGCCGGCAGCTTCGCCGGCCGGCGCTCGCCGATCGAGGTGTTCTCGCCGCTCTTCTATGCCGATGCCGTGCTCGGCCCCGGCACGCGGCTCGCGGTGCCGGCGGAGCATGAGGAGCGCGCCGCCTATCTCGTCGACGGCCGCGTCGGCATCGCCGGCGAGAGCTACGAGCCGCGCCAGCTCCTGGTGTTCTGCCCGGGCGCCGAGATCGTGCTGGCCGCGCCCGAAGGCGCACGGCTGATGCTGCTGGGCGGCGCGCCGCTCGACGGGCCGCGGTACATCTGGTGGAACTTCGTCTCGAGCTCCAAGGAGCGCATCGAAGCGGCCAAGGCGGATTGGCGCGCCGGCCGCTTCGGCGCGGTGGCCGGCGATGCCGAAGTCATTCCGCTGCCGGAATGAGCGGTTCGCTTAACGCCGGCTTAAGCCCCGGCCGGGCATAGTCCCGCCGGTGCCCGGAAGCGGCGAGATGAGCGAGGAGCGGCAGGCCATGGACGGCGAAGCGGCAAGCGGCCTGCAGCTGCAGGTGCGGAACGCCGTGCGCGAGGAGTTCCACGGCATGTTCGACGAGCTGCGCCGCTTCGTCGACCGCCGCATCGCCGAGCTCAGCACCGAGATCCACGCCACCGTTGAGATGGTCGATTTCAGCGAGACCAATCTCACCCAGCAGCTGCAGCGCATCCACCTTCAGCTGTCCCGCGTCGTGGCGCTTCCGGCGGCGGCGACGCGCAGCTCGGGCGTCGAGCTCGAGAGCGTCGTCCAGGCCACCGAGGACGCCGCCAACCGCATCCTCGGCGCGGCCGAGGCGATCCGCGACGCCGCCGGGCGGCCTGACGGCAAGGCGGAGATCCTCGCCCGCGTGAACACCATCTTCGAGGCCTGCAGCTTCCAGGACCTCACCAGCCAGCGCATCCGCCGCGCCATCGACCAACTCCGCGCGCTCGACCACATGCTCGAGCATATCGTCGAGCATGCCGCCGGCGGCGAAAGCGCCGAGCCGCGCGAGCCGATCCGCCTCACCGTCGAGATCCCGGGCACCGGCCCCGACCTCGCCCAGGACGAGATCGACCGGCTGATGTCGCGCGATTGATCCGCTGAGCGGGTCAATCGCGAGGCGGCGTCAGCGCTTGCGCGGCAAGGGCGAAAGCCGCACCGGGCGGGCTAGCTCCGAACCCTCCCCTTACTTCCAGATCGGCTTTCCCGTCCCCGGCAGCCCGTAGCTCGGCCATTTCGCCGTCACCTCGGCGATGATCTCGTCGCTCATGCGGATCTTGCGGCCCCACTCGCGCCGCGTCTCGGGCGGCCATTTGTTGGTGGCGTCGAGCCCGATCTTGCCGCCGAGGCCCGATTCCGGCGACGCGAAGTCGAGATAGTCGATCGGCGTGTTCTCGACGACGGTGATGTCGCGCGCCGGGTCCATGCGGGTCGAGATCGCCCACATCACGTCCTTCCAGTCGCGCGCATCGATGTCGTCGTCGACGATGATGACGAACTTGGTGTAGACGAATTGCCGGAGGAACGACCAGACGCCCATCATCACCCGCTTGGCGTGGCCGGGATAGGCCTTCTTCATCGCCACCACGGCGATGCGGTAGGAGCAGCCTTCCGGCGGCAGCCAGAAATCGACGATCTCCGGGAATTGCTGCTGCAGCAGCGGGATGAACACTTCGTTCAGCGCCTCGCCCAGCACCGAGGGCTCGTCGGGCGGGCGCCCGGTGAAGGTCGAGAGATAGATGGGATCGCGCCGCATGGTGATGGCGCTGAGGCGGAACACCGGAAAGCGCTCGACCGCGTTGTAATAGCCGGTGTGGTCGCCGTAGGGCCCCTCGTCGCCATACTCGTCCAGCGAGACATGGCCCTCGAGCACGATCTCGGCCTGCGCCGGCACCTTGAGCGGCACGGTGCGGCACTCCACCAGCTCGACCTTGCGGCCGCGCAGCAGCCCCGCGAACTGATATTCCGACAGCGTGTCCGGCACCGGCGTCACCGCGGCGAGGATGGTGCCGGGATCGGCGCCGATCACCGCCGCCGCCGGCAGCGGCTCGCGCCTCGCCTCGGCCCAGCGGCGATGATGCTGCGCCCCGCCGCGATGCCTGAGCCAGCGCATCAGCGTGCTGTCGCGGCCGGTCACCTGCATGCGGTAGATGCCGAGATTGAAATTGTCCTCCGGCCGCTCGCCCGGGCCTTTGGTCACCACCAGCGGCCAGGTGACGAGCGGCGCCGGCTCGCCCGGCCAGCAGGTCTGGATCGGCAGCTGCGCCAGGTCGATGTCGCCGCCGGTGAGCACCACCTCCTGGCAGGGCGCGCTCGACATCGTCTTGGGCTTCATCGCCAGCACCGTCTTCAGCAGCGGCAGCATGTCGAGCGCCTCGCGCCAGCCGCCGGGCGGCTCCGGCTGCTTCAGGAAGGCGAGGGTCTCGCCGATCTCGCGCAGCCGCCCCGGCTCGCGGTCCATCCCCCAGGCGACACGCTCCACCGTGCCGAAGAGGTTGGTGAGCACCGGCATGGCATAGCGCCCGCCTTCCGGCCGCAGCACATGCTCGAACAGCACCGCCGGGCCCTTCTCGGCCAGCAGCCTGGTGTGGATCTCGGTCATCTCCAGCACCGGCGACACCGGAGTCGCCACGCGCACCAGCCTTTTCTCCGCCTCCAGGCGGGCAATGAAGTCGCGGAGCGAGGCGTAAGGCATGGAGAACCTTGTTTTAACCGAATATCGGGCACTATAGGTCGCACCGCCGCCGCCGGCCACCGCCAGCGCCGGGCGGCGTTCACCGGCGAGACGGGGTCATGGCACGGTATTGGGTGATCGGCGGCGAATATGCCGACACGCGCTTCGAGCGGCTGGCGCCGGGGGCGCGCGAGGAGCGGCACGGGCCTTTCGCCAGCTACCCGGAGGCCTACCGGACCTGGCAGGCGCGCGCCCGCGCCACCATCGACGACGCGCTGGTGCGCTTCCGCATCGTCGACGATGCCGACCGCGCCGGCGCGGCTCAGCCCGGCTGATCGCCGACCAGCCGCCACACCACGGTGTCGCGGCTGGTGCGATCCTCGAGGTCGAGCGGCGTCGGCACGGTGTAACGGGCGAGCTCGACGAGGCCGTCCTTGGGCAGGTAGGCGCGGCCGGGATCGCCGATGAGCACCAGCGCGCCGTGGCCGGCCAGTCGGCGGAGCCAGCGCGTCAGCCGCTCGGCAAGCGGCTTCTCGTAGCACATGTCGCCGACCAGCACGACCTGCCACGGCGCCGGCCAGCTTCCGATCAGATCCGTCGTCTCGGTCTCGACGGCAAGGCGGTTTTCCCCGGCATTCAGCGCGATGGCGGCGACGGCGAAACCGTCGATCTCGGCGGCGGTCGCCCGCGCCGCGCCGGCGCGCGCCGCAGCCAGGGCCAGGAGGCCGCAGCCGGCGCCGACATCGAGCACGCTTCGCCCGCGCACCAGCGCCGGATGGTCGAGCACGTGCCGCGCCAGCGCCTGGCCGCCGGCCCAGGCGAAGGCCCAGTAGGGCGGCGGCAGCTGCTCGCGGTCGAGCGCCGCCTCGGTCGCGTGCCAGAGCGGCGTGATCTCGGTGGCGAGATGGAGCGCGATCTCCGGCACCAGCGGCGGCGGCGCCATGACGGTGTTGGCGCGGATGAAGGCGGCCGGGTCAGGCGACATGCGCGGCGATGATGGCGGCGAGCAGCAGCCAGCCGGTCCAGCGGTTCGAGCGGAACTTGGCGAGGCAATCGGCGGCGTTCTCGGTGTCGACCATCGCCGCCTGCCGGAACAGCTGCAGCAGCACCAGCGCCAGCCCGGCATAGAACTCCCAGCGCAGCGTCGCCGCCGCTCCCGCCGCGGCCCAGAGCGCGACGGCGGCCGCATAGAAGAGGAAGAGCCACGGCCGGGTGCGCGGGCCCAGCGCCAGCGCCGAGGATTTGACGCCGATCAGGACGTCGTCCTCTTTGTCCTGATGCGCATAGATGGTGTCGTAGCCGAGCGTCCAGGCGATGCCGCCGGCATAGAGCCAATAGGCGGCCGGGGCGAGGTGCCCGCTCGCGGCGGCATAGCCCATCAGCGCGCCCCAGTTGAAATTGAGCCCGAGGAAGAATTGCGGCCAATAGGTGACGCGCTTCATCAGCGGATAGGTGCCGATCAGCAGCAGCACGAAAACGCCGAGCAGCACCGCCAGCCGGTCGAGCGACAGCAGCACCGCGGCGCCGATGGCGAGCTCGGCGAGCATGAACAGCACCGCCTGACGCAGCGACACGGCGCCGCTCGGCAGCGGCCGGGTACGCGTGCGCGCCACCCGCGCGTCGAAATCCCGGTCGATGATGTCGTTGAGCGTGCAGCCGGCACCGCGCATCGCCACCGCGCCGATGCCGAAAAGCGCGATGAGCCGCCAATCCGGCCAGCCCGGCGCCGCCAGCGCGATCGCCCACCAGCCCGGGAACAGCAACAGCCAGGTGCCGATCGGCCGGTCGAGCCGTGCGAGCCGGATATAGGGCACCAGCGCCGGCGGCGCGTAGCGGTCGGCCCAGTCGCCGCGCAGAATATCCGCGCGCGCGGCGCCGTCGGCGCCGCGGCTCGGCGTCGCGGGCTTCATGGCAGCGGGACTTTCACGGTGTCGGCGTTCCTCGTCATCGGCTAGTCTCAGCAGCGCCGCCATTTTGCCCGCCGCCTGCGCCGCGGCCAAGCCCGCCGCCATGACCGACGCCGCCGAGACCCGCCTCTTCGTTGCCACCGGCCTCGCCGGCGGGCTTTCCGTCGGCCTTGCCCCGTCGCAGGCACATTACGTCAAGACGGTGCTGCGCCTCGAGAAGGGCGACGTGGTGGCGCTGTTCAACGGCCGGGACGGCGAATGGCTCGGCCGCATCGACGGCGCCGGCAAGGGCTGGTGTTCGGTGACGCTGTTCGAGCAAAGCCGGACGCAAGAGCCGACGCCCGATCTCTGGCTGGTCTTCGCGCCGATCAAGCGCGCGCGCATCGATTTCCTGGTCGAGAAGGCGACCGAGCTCGGCGTCGCCGCGCTCCATCCGGTGCGGACCCAGCGTACCATGGTGGAGCGCGTCAACCTCGACCGGCTGCGCGCCAACGCCATCGAGGCGGCGGAGCAGACCGGGCGGCTTTCCGTGCCCGAGCTGGCCGAGCCCGAGCCGCTCGCCCGGCTGATGGCGCGCTGGCCCGCCGATCGGCGATTGCTGCTATGCGACGAAAGCGGAGCTGCGCCGCCTATTGCGGAAACGCTGGCCGCGGCGGCGCCCGGCGCCTGGGCGGTGCTGGTCGGGCCCGAAGGCGGCTTTGCCGAAACGGAGCTTGACGCCCTCAAGAAACTCCCCTTTGTTTCACCCGTCGGTTTGGGCCCGCGCGTCCTGCGCGCCGACACTGCGGCACTCGCTTCTCTGGCGGTGCTTCAGGCGCTCGCGGGGGATTGGCGCGCGCCGCGCCGGCGCTGAGGCCGGCGGTCCGTGACGGTTTTTGAAAGGGATCGGGGGTCATCGCGCCGTGTCTGCTCCATCGCTCTCCGGCGGTGCGCCGATCACCGACAAGCGCCAGCTCGTCGAGCATCTCGCCGGCGGCGCCAAGCCGCCGGCGCAATGGCGCATCGGCACCGAGCATGAGAAGTTCGTCTTCCGGCTGAGCGACCACAGCCCCGTCGCCTATGAGGGCAAGGACGGCATCCGCGCGCTGCTCCAGGGGCTGATGCGCTTCGGCTGGAAGCCGGTGCTCGACGGCGCCAATCTCGTCGGGCTCAGCGACGACAAGGGCGGCGCGATCTCGCTCGAGCCGGGCGGCCAGTTCGAGCTGTCGGGCGCGCCGATCGAGACCTTGCATCAGACCTGTCACGAGGTGACCGAGCACCTGACGCAGGTGCGCACGGTGACGGGCGAGCTCGGCCTCGGCGTCCTCGGTTTGGGATTCCATCCGACGGCGCGACGCGAGGACGTGCCGTGGATGCCCAAGGGGCGCTACGCCGTGATGCGCCGCTACATGCCGACCAAGGGCAAGCTCGGACTCGACATGATGCTGCGCACCTGCACCGTGCAGGTCAATCTCGACTTCGAGAGCGAGCGCGACATG
>JASHTP010000387.1 GCA_030040495.1 Alphaproteobacteria bacterium | reverse complement strand
GAGCCCGATGCCGGCCTCGACACAACGCATCTCCAGACCCGCGCCGTGCGGCAGGGCGATCATTATGTGGTTTCCGGCCGCAAGATCTGGATCTCGACGGCGCAGGTCGCGCACCGCATGCTGCTGCTGGCGCGCACCACGCCGCTCGAGCAGGCGAAGAAGCCGGCCGACGGCATCAGCCTCTTCTACACCAAACTCGACCGCGGCGCCGTCGAAGTGCGCGAGATCGCCAAGATGGGACGCAAGGCGGTCGATTCCAACATGCTGTTCATCGACGGGCTCCAGGTGCCGCGCGACGATCTCATCGGCGAAGAGGGCAAGGGCTTCCAGCAGATCCTGCACGGCATGAATCCCGAGCGCATCCTGATCGCCGCCGAGGCGGTCGGGCTGGGATTCGCCGCGCTCAACAAGGCGGCCGCCTATGCGCGCGAGCGCGTGGTGTTCGGCCGGCCGATCGGCCAGAACCAGGGCATCCAGCATCCGCTGGCGCAATGCTGGGCCGAGCTCAAGGCGGCGGAGCTGATGGTGCGGCAGGCGGCGGCGCTTTACGACGACGACCAGCCCTGCGGCGCCGAGGCCAACGCCGCCAAGTATCTCGCCGCCGAAGCCTGCTGGCGCGCCTGCGAGACCGCGATCCTGACCCATGGCGGCATGGGCTACGCGCAGGAGTATCACGTCGAGCGCTATCTGCGCGAGGCGCAGATAGCGCGCATCGCGCCGGTGAGCCCGCAGCTCATGCTCTCCTTCATCGCCGAGCGCGTGCTGGGACTGCCCAAATCCTACTGACGTGGCGCCAGCCCGCGGCAACCGCTATCCTTTGCAACAGCGACCGCCGGAGGAAACCCATGCCGCTGACCCAGCTCAACCACGTCACCGTGCGCACCGACGATCTCGACGGCACGCGCGATTTCTACAGCGCGGCGCTGGGGCTCAAGGAAGGCTTCCGCCCGCCGCTGGCGTTTCCCGGCTATTGGCTCTATTGCGGCGAACAGGCGGTGGTGCATCTGGTGCCGCGCAGCGGCCAGATCGGCGCCGGCCCCGGCGATACGACCGGCAATTTCGACCATGTCGCCTTCGTCGCCCAGGATTTCGAAGGCATGCGCGAGCGGCTGCGCGGCCTCGGCCTTAAATTCCGCGAGAACGAAGTGCCCGGCATCAGGCTGCGCCAGCTCTTCGTCCAAGACCCCAACAAGGTGATGATCGAGATCAACTTCCCGCAACCGCAAGGCTGAGCACGCCTCGAAAGGAGCGCCGCAGGCCCCGTCATCTCACCCTTTTTCGCGCTCCGGTTTGCCCGGCGGACATTAAATTCGCGATATCGCCATGATCCCTCCTCGGCAGCGCCCGATTCGGCCGCGACTCTTCTAGGGCTTCGACACAGCAGCGCGAAGCGGAAGGGGTTCGGCCATGTCGAGCGTCGGATGGGCGATCCTGCTGGTAGGCCTGGGATTGGCGGCGGAGGTCGCCTGGACGGAATATCGTCAATGGAAGCGGCGGACACCGCAGCCCGGTCGCTTGATGGCGCAATTCGGCTGGACAAATTTTAGCATCGACCGCTTTCGCGGCGGCCGGCGTCAATAAGAGCGCGGCAATCCCAGCACGTGCTCGGCGAGATAAGACAGGATCAGGTTGGTCGAGATCGGCGCCACCTGATAGAGCCGCGTCTCGCGGAACTTGCGCTCGACATCGTATTCCTCGGCGAAGCCGAAGCCGCCATGGGTCTGGAGGCACATGTCGGCCGCCGCCCACGAGGCATCGGCGGCGAGCAGCTTCGCCATGTTCGCCTCCTTGCCGCAGGGCGCCCCTTTCTCGTAGAGCTCGGCCGCGCGCTCGACCATCAGCGCCGCCGCCTCGCTCGCCGCATAGGCGCGCGCGATCGGGAACTGCACGCCCTGGTTCTGCCCGATCGGCCGGCCGAAGACGACGCGGCTCTTGGCGTAGTCGGTGGCCTTGGCGATGAACCAGCGCGCGTCGCCGACGCATTCGGCGGCGATCAGGATGCGCTCGGCGTTCATGCCGTCGAGGATATAGCGGAAGCCCTTGCCCTCCTCGCCGATCAGATTCTGCGCGGGCACCGCGAGATTGTCGAAGAACACCTCGGTGGTAGCGTGGTTCATCATGGTGCGGATCGGCCGGATGGTGACGCCGTGACCGCGCGCCTGGCGGAGATCGACGAGGAACACCGAGAGCCCCTCGGTGCGCTTCGATGCTTCGCCGCGCGGCGTGGTGCGCGCCAGCAGCAGCATCAGGTCGGAATGCTCGATGCGCGAGGTCCAGACCTTCTGGCCGTTGACGATGTAGCGGTCGCCCTCGCGCCGCGCGGTAGTGCGGATCGCGGTGGTGTCGGTGCCGGCGCTGGGCTCGGTGACGCCGAAAGCCTGCAGCCGGATCGCGCCGGAGGCGATCCTGGGCAGCCACTCCGCCTTCTGCGCCGCGCTGCCGTGACGCAGCAAGGTGCCCATGATGTACATCTGCGCGTGGCAGGCGGCGCCGTTGCAGCCGCTCTTCTGCACC
>JASHTP010000386.1 GCA_030040495.1 Alphaproteobacteria bacterium | reverse complement strand
ATCTGCCGGAATGGCTCGATCCCGCGCTCGCCGCGCAGCGGCGCTGGCCCGCCTGGGGCGCGGCGCTCGCCGCCGCGCATGCGCCGGCCGGCGGGAAGGAGCTGGCGCCGGACGTGCCGGCGCGCCAGCGCCTTGCCTATGACGAGCTCCTCGCCAACCAGCTTGCCATCGCCCTGGTGCGCGCCCACACCAAGCGGCTGCCCGGGCGCGGCATCAAACCAGCGGGCAAGCTGCGCCAGATGGTGATCGACGCGCTGCCCTTCTCCCTCACCCAGTCGCAGCGCCAGGCGCTCGCCGAGATCGCCGGCGACATGGCGGCGCCGTCGCGCATGCTGCGCCTGCTGCAGGGCGATGTCGGCAGCGGCAAGACGGTGGTGGCGCTCCTCGCCATGCTCGACGCGGTCGAGGCCGGGGCCCAGGCGGCGTTGATGGCGCCGACCGAGATCCTGGCGCGCCAGCATTTCGCCACGCTGGGCAAGCTGGCCGAGGCTTCGGGCGTCGAGCTGGCGCTGCTCACCGGCCGCGAGAAGGGCCGGGCGCGCGAAGCGGTGCTGGAGCGCCTCTCGAGCGGCGAAGCCGGCATCGCCGTCGGCACCCACGCCCTCTTCCAGGACGACGTCGTCTTCCGCGATCTCGCGCTCGCCGTCATCGACGAGCAGCACCGCTTCGGCGTCGAGCAGCGCATCGCGCTTTCCGGCAAAGGCAGCGGCGTCGACATCCTGGTGATGACCGCGACGCCGATCCCTCGCACGCTGATGCTGACCGAATATGGCGATCTCGACGCCTCGCGCCTCACCGAGAAGCCGGCCGGCCGCCGCCCGGTGACGACTCGCACCCTGCCGCTCGACCGGCTCGAGGAGGTGATCGCGGCGGCGCGGCGCGCGCTCGACCACGGCGCCAAGATCTACTGGATTTGCCCGCTGGTCGAGGAGTCCGAGCTGGTCGACCTCGCCGCCGCCGACGAGCGGGCGGCGCAGCTCAAGGCGCTCTTCGGCGAGCGCGTGGGATTGGTCCATGGCCGCATGAAGGGCGCCGAGAAGGACCGCATCATGGAAGGCTTCGCCCACGGCGCGATCGACCTGCTGGTGGCGACGACGGTGATCGAGGTCGGCGTCGACGTGCCCGACGCGACGGTGATGGTGGTGGAGCATGCCGAGCGCTTCGGCCTCGCCCAGCTCCACCAGCTGCGCGGCCGCATCGGCCGGGGCGACAAGCCTTCCGCCTGCCTGCTGCTCTACGCCAAGCCCTTGGGCGAGACCGCCAAGGCGCGGCTCGAGATCCTGCGCGAGACCGATGACGGGTTCCGCATCGCCGAGGAGGATTTGAGGCTGCGTGGCGCCGGCGAGGTGCTGGGCACGCGGCAGAGCGGCATGCCGGAGCTGCGCCTCGCCGACCTCGCCGCCCATGCCGAGCTCATCGCCGTGGCGCGCGACGACGCGCGCCTCGTCCTGGCACGCGACCCCGGCCTCGCGACGCCGCGCGGCGCGGCGCTGCGCACCCTCCTCTACCTCTTCCAGCGCGATCTCGCGGTGAAGTATGTGCGGTCGGGCTGAGGTTTCGCCCTCACCCGCCCGCCGCGCGCGTCACTTCGATCTCCGCCGCGCGGCGGTCGGGCGGCGTGACGATGCCGGTGGAGATCACCAGCTTGATCGCCTCTTCGACGCTCATCGACAGCACGATCACCTCGCTGCGCGGCACGAAGACGAGATAGCCCGAGGTCGGGTTGGGCGTCGTCGGCACATAGACGCTGACGGGGTCGGGACCGGTGAGGCTGCGCACCTCGCCCTCGGTGCGCGCGGTGATGAAGCCGATGGTCCACATGCCCTTGCGCGGGAACTCGACCAGCACCGCTTCGCGGAAGGTGTTGGACTGCTTGGCCAGCACCGTCTCGAAGATCTGCTTCACCGCGCCGTAGATGCCGCGGATCACCGGCATGCGCGCGAGGATGCGCTCGGAAATCCGCAGGAAGAGCCGGCCGACATAGTTCGCCGTCGCCGCGCCGATGAGGGTGAGCGCGACGATGCCGAGGATGAGGCCGAGCCCCGGCACATGCACGTAGGTCGCGGGGTTGTAGCGGTCGGGCAGCAGCCAGCGCACGGCGCCGTCGATCGCGTCGATGAACAGCCAGGTGAGATAGACGGTGAGCAGGATCGGGCCGGTGACCAGGATGCCGGCGAAGAAATAGCCGCGCAGCCGCTCGACGATACGGTGGCGCGGCGGCTTGCGGCTTGGCAGGTCGGCAGGCGAGGACACGCGGTTCCGCCTCCCGGCTCAGCGGCGGAGGGGCGACGCGGCCCGTCGCCCTGCCGCGGCTGGAACCGCCAGTCGCGCGGATGTGAAGCCCTCGACCATCGATTCTCCGCCAGTGTGATGAGCGAGCGTTCATACCCGCGCCGCTCTTGGCGGCCCGTATTTTAGCGACGCACGGAGCCCTTCGCCAGTGACCCCAGCCCCTCGCCTGCTCTCGCTCGCCACCGCCGTGCCGGCTTTCGCGCTCGGCCAGGCCGAGGTCACCGAGCGCGCCCGTCGTCTGTTCGCCGGCCGCGCCGCCGAGCTCGACCGGCTCATGCCGGTCTTCGCCCATGCCGGCATCGAGCGGCGCTATTCCTGCGTGCCGCTCGACTGGTACGAGAAGCCGCACGGCTGGGCCGAACGCAATGCGCTCTATCTCGAGCATGCCGAGCGCCTGCTCGACAGCGCGGCGCGGAGCGCCCTGGCGCAGGCCCGCCTCGCGCCGGCCGAGATCGACGCCGTGATCGCGGTCTCCACCACCGGCATCGCCACGCCGAGCCTCGATGCCCGGTTGATCGGGCGGCTCGGCCTTCGCGCCGAGGTGAAGCGCCTGCCGCTCTTCGGCCTGGGCTGCGCCGGCGGCGTACTCGGCCTCGCCCGCGCCGGCGATCTCGTGCGCGCCGCTCCCGATGCCCGCGTGCTGCTGCTGGTGGTCGAGCTTTGCGCGCTCTCCTTCCGCAAGAACGACGTCTCCAAAAGCAACATCGTCGCCACTGCACTGTTCGGCGACGGCGCCGCCGCCGCGGTGGTGTCGGCAAGCGGCAGCGGACCGGCGCTCGGCGCCGCCGGCGAGCATTGCTGGCCGCGCTCGCTCGACGTCATGGGCTGGGAGGTGGCCGAGGACGGACTCAAGGCGGTGTTCTCGCGCGACATCCCCGCGCTCGTCCGCCGCGACGTGCGCGACGTCGCCGGCGCCTTCCTCGCGCGCCACGGGCTGGAGCTCCGCGACATCGACCGCTTCATCTGCCATCCCGGCGGCGCCAAGGTGCTGAGCGCCTTCGAAGAGGCGTTCCGGCTGCCCGACGGAGCGCTCGCCGACGCGCGCGGCGTGCTGCGCGACTACGGCAACATGTCGGCGGCGACCGTGCTCTTCGTCCTCGAGCGCGCGCTCCGCGCCGGCCGCGGCGGCAGGCTGCTGGTGGCGGCGCTCGGCCCCGGCTTCACCGCCGGCTTCCAGCTCCTCGACGCCGCATGAGCGCGGCCCGCCTCCTGCTGGCGCTGGTGGCGCTGCTGCGCCTTGCCGAGCTCGTCCACGCCGGGCGCAACACCAGCGCGCTGCGCCGGCGCGGCGCCGTCGAGCTGGGAAGCGGCCATTATCCGTTGCTGGTGCTGCTGCACGCGGCCTGGCTCGCGAGTCTCTTCCTGCTGGTGCCGGCGGACGCGTCGCTGTCGCTGCCCTGGCTCGCGCTCTTCCTGCTGCTGCAGGGGGCGCGGCTCTGGGTCATTCTGAGCCTCGGCCCGTGGTGGACGACGCGGATCATCACGCTGGCCGGGGCGCCGCTGGTGCGGCGCGGCCCTTATCGCCTGCTGCGCCACCCCAACTATGCCGTCGTCGCCGCCGAGATCGCGGTGCTGCCGCTGGTCTTCGGCGCCTGGCGCCTCGCCCTGGTCTTCTCGCTGCTCAACTCCGTGCTGCTGGCTTGGCGCATCCGCATCGAGGAGCGCGCGCTGGCGCCGCGGCGGCGGGCGGCCTGAGCGGCCGGTCCTTACCAGCTTTTAACCATTTCGCCGTAGGGTCGCGGCCGGGGGCACAGGCCGGGAGCACCATGACCGCACCCAACAATCCGATGCCGACCCTGCCGCCCGGCGCCACTCCGACCGTGGTGAGCAGCATCCGCCAGGCGGCGCGGGCGACCAATGTCGATTTCGGCCTGCTGATGGCCCAGGCCCAGCAGGAAAGCGGCTTCCAGACCGACGCCAAGGCGAGCGGCAGCAGCGCCACCGGCCTGTTCCAGTTCATCGACAGCACCTGGCTCGGCCTGGTGCAGCGCTATGGCGAGAAATACGGGGTGGGGTCGCTGGCGCAGCAGATCAGCGTCGATGGCAGCGGCCGCGCTTCGGTCTCCGACCCCGCCACCCGCCAGCGCATCCTCGATTTGCGCAAGGACCCCCGCCTCTCGGCGGCGCTCGCGGCAGAATATGCCCGGCAGAACAAGCAGACGCTGGAGCAGGCGCTCGGCCGGCCCGCCGGCACCACCGATCTCTATCTGGCGCATTTCCTCGGCGCCAACGGGGCGGTCACCTTCCTCAAGGCGGTGGGGAGCAGCGGCGCCACACCGGCCGCCGACCTGCTGCCGGAAGCCGCCGCCGCCAACCCCACCGTGTTCTATGGCGCCGCCGGCAACAAGCTCAGCGTCGCCGACATCTACGGCTCCTTCTCGCGCCGCATCGACGGTGAGGCGCAGCAGCTCGCCGCCGCCGGGCCGGTACCGGTTGCCGCCAGCCTCGCCAGCCCCTCGGACGTGTCGCCGCTCATCCGCGGCCTGACCTTCGACGGCCAGCAGCTCAGCCCGCCGATGCAGGCGATGCTCAACCTCTTCGCGCTGTCGGCGCTGAAGCTGCTCGCCCCCCAGCCGACCCCGTCGGTTTCGCCGCTTTTGCCGGGGCTGCGCTCGCTTTAAGCCGCGGCTTCGGCCGCTCCGCACCGCCCGAGTCGCCGCGCTGCGGGCGCTTTCGGTTGACCCTCCGCCGGGCCGAGCCTATTGTCCGCGCCCACGCCGGAGCCCGTAGCTCAGCCGGTAGAGCACTTGACTTTTAATCAAGGGGTCGCGGGTTCGAATCCCGCCGGGCTCACCACGCCTGCGCCGAGAATTCCTGTCGGAGCGCGTCTTTCCGCGCCGCTACTGGCTTTACGAAGCCGTGCTTATCTTGCATGCTAGGTGCGATCAACGAATTCACTTCTAAGGATGGGGGGGTTGATGGCCCGCACGAAATCGAAGAGCAAGGGGCCCGGACGCAAGAAGGCGAAGCGCCCGGCGAAGACGAAGGCGAAGCGGCGCAGCGCAGCGGCGCG
>JASHTP010000385.1 GCA_030040495.1 Alphaproteobacteria bacterium | reverse complement strand
GGCCGGCGCGCCGCGCCGGCGCCTCGTCCATGGCCGCCGCCGCGGCCGCAAGCTGCGGCCGGGCCAGCAGAAGCTGCTGAAGGAGCTGTTGCCGCTTCTGCGCTTCGAGCTGCCGGAGACGGGCGCGCTCGACCCGCGCGCGCTCTTTGCGCAACCGCCCGACGCGGTGTGGCTGGAGGTGGGCTTCGGCGGCGGCGAGCATCTGGCGGCGCAGGCGGCGGCCCATCCCGGCATCGGCATGATCGGCGCGGAAGTGTTCGAGAACGGCGTGGTCAAGCTGCTCGGCGAGGTCGAGCGGCGGAAGCTCCAGAACGTCCGGCTCTTCGTCGAGGATGCGCGCCTCCTGCTGGCGGCGCTGCCGGAGGCGTCGCTGGCGCGCGTCTTCATCCTCTTTCCCGACCCCTGGCCGAAGCTCAGGCACCACAAGCGCCGCATGGTCTCGGCCGAGACGCTCGACCGTCTCGCCTTCGTCATGGCGGACGAAGCCGAGCTCAGGCTCGCCACCGACGATCGCGCCTATCTCGCCTGGATGCTGGAGCGCGCCGCGGCGCATCCCGACTTCGAGTGGCTGGCGCGAGGGCCCGGGGATTGGCGCGAGCGCCCGCCCGACTGGCCGCCGACGCGCTACGAGCAGAAGGCGATCGAAGCCGGGCGCGCGCCGACGTTCCTCAGATTCCGCCGGCGGGCGCGGGGCGGACAGAGATAGAATCACCACGAAGGCGCAGTGCTGCAGGTCGAGGGTGCGTCCTGCGACAGGCTCAGGATAAGGACGTTGCTTCGCGGCCCCCGACAAAGGCCGCGCTCGTTGCTCCTCACCCTGAGCCTGTCGAAGGGCGCAACGCTCGCTTTGCAGCCTGCTCCCCGGTGCCCCGCGCGGCGGCCCGATCGGACTTGCAGCCCTCGGAAAAATGACTATATTCCGGCAAAACATATCCCGTAGATCGGAGGCTCCGATCTTTCAAAGGGTGGGCCCAACGGCCCGCCCTTTCGTTTTCCGGAGCAGGGCTGAGGAGCGTGGTGGAAACCGGCAAGATCGAGGCGATGATCGCGCCGTCGCTCGAGGCGATGGGCTACCGGGTGGTGCGCGTCGCCGTCACCGGCGGCAGGCGCGCCACCTTGCAGATCATGGCCGAGCGCAGCGACGAACAGGCGATGACGGTCGAGGATTGCGCCGACATCAGCCGCACCGTCTCGGCGCTGCTCGACGTCGCCGACCCCATCGCCGGCGCCTACACGCTCGAGGTGAGCTCGCCCGGCATCGACCGGCCGCTGGTGAAGCGCGAGGATTACGCGCGCTTCGCCGGCTTCGAGGCCAAGATCGAGCTCAACCAGCCGCGCGACGGCCGCCGCCGCTTCCGCGGCAAGCTCTTGGGCGTCGATGGCGACGAGGTCCGCCTGCTCGTCGACGACGCGCCGGTCGCGCTCCCGCTCAACGCCGTGGCGCGCGCCAAGCTCGTCCTCACCGACGAGCTGCTGGCGGCGAGCCGCGGCGAACCGCGTCATTGAGGCAACGCCAGAAAGAACCGAGAAACGCCCATGCAAGTCCCAGCCAGCTATCCCCGCCCCGAGCTGCTGCAGGTCGCCGACACGGTGGCCCGCGACAAGGGGATCGACCGCGACGAGGTGCTGCAGGCGATGGAGCAGGCCATCCAGAAGGCCGGCCGCTCCAAATACGGCCAGGAATACGACATCCGCGCCGAGATCGACCGCAAGAACGGCGAGATCCGGCTGATGCGCTTCCGCGAGGTCGCCGACCCCATCGAGAACGAGGCGACGCAGATCGCGCTCGCCGAGGCCAAGCGCCTCAATCCCGAGGCCGAGGTCGGCGACTTCATCACCGATCCGCTGCCGCCCATTGATTTCGGCCGCATCGCGGCGCAGACGGCCAAGCAGGTGATCGTGCAGAAGGTGCGCGACGCCGAGCGCCAGCGCCAGTTCAACGAGTACAAGGACCGCGTCGGCGAGATCGTCAACGGCCTGGTCAAGCGCGTCGAGTTCGGCAACGTCATCGTCGATCTCGGCCGCGCCGAGGCGATCCTGCGCCGCGACGAGCTGCTGCCGCGCGAGAGCTTCCGCCAGGGCGAGCGGGTGCGCGCCTATATCTACGACGTGCGCCAGGAGGTGCGGGGCCCGCAGATCTTCCTGTCGCGCACGCACCCGCAATTCATGGCCAAGCTCTTCGCCCAGGAGGTGCCGGAGATCTATGACGGCATCATCGAGATCCGCGCCGTGGCGCGCGATCCCGGCTCGCGCGCCAAGATCGCCGTCATCTCCAACGACAGCGGCATCGATCCCGTCGGCGCCTGCGTCGGCATGCGCGGCTCGCGCGTGCAGGCGGTGGTGGCGGAGCTGCAGGGCGAGAAGATCGACATCATCCCGTGGTCGCAGGACCCTGCCACCTTCGTCGTCAACGCGCTTGCTCCCGCCGAGGTCGCCAAGGTGGTGATGGACGAGGAACAGCGCCGGATCGAGGTGGTGGTACCCGACGACCAGCTCTCGCTGGCCATCGGGCGGCGCGGGCAGAACGTGCGGCTCGCCTCGCAGCTCACCGGCTGGGACATCGACATCCTCACCGAGGCCGAGGAAAGCGAGCGCCGCCAGGAGGAGTTCCGCACCCGCTCGAAGATGTTCATCGATGCGCTTGATGTCGACGACGTCATCGCCCATCTGCTGGTGACCGAAGGCTTCACCTCGGTCGAAGAGGTGGCCTTCGTCGCGCTCAACGAGCT
>JASHTP010000384.1 GCA_030040495.1 Alphaproteobacteria bacterium | reverse complement strand
GGCGTCGAGCGAGGCGACGATGTCGCGGATGCTGGTGGCGGCGGCGAGCTGCACCGGCGCTCCGGCGACCGCGAGGCGCGCGGCGCGCAGCCGCACCTGGTCGAGCGACTCCTCGCCCGAGACATAGGCGCAGCTCACCGGCGCCCCGCCCTTGCCCGAGGCGAGCGATGCCACGACCTGGAGCAGCACCGTCGACTTGCCGATGCCGGGATCGCCGCCGACGAGCAGCGCCGAGCCGGGCACGATGCCGCCGCCGCAGACGCGATCGAACTCGGCGATGCCCGAGACGCGCCGCGGCGTCGCCTGCGCCGCTCCCTCGAGGCCGGAGAAGACGAGCTTGCGGCCCTTGCCGCCGCCGAGTCCCTTGGGCGCGCCCTCGCGCACGACTTCCTCGACCAGACTGTTCCAGCCGCCGCAGGCGTCGCACCGCCCCGCCCATTTGGGATGGGCGGCGCCGCATTCCTGGCAGACGAAACGGGCCTGGGCGCGTGCCAAATCAGTCTCCTCGCCCGGTCACAGCGCGCGCACCTCCATCTTGATCGGCCCTTCGGCGCGGCCATGGATGAACTGGTCGACATAGGGGTTGCCGGACCGCTCCATCTCGGCCTTGGCCCCGGACCATATGATACGCCCTTTATAGATCATGGCGATACGGTCGGCGATCTTGCGCACGCTCGCCATGTCGTGGGTGATCGAGACGGCGGTCCCGCCGAGATCGCGCACGCAGTCGACGATGAGGTCGTTGATCACGTCGGCCATGATCGGGTCGAGGCCGGTGGTGGGCTCGTCGAAGATGATGATCTCGGGCTCGGCGGCGATGGCGCGCGCCAGCGCCACGCGCTTCTGCATGCCGCCGGAGAGTTCGGAGGGCCGCAATTCGCCGACCTCGGGGCCGAGCCCCACCGCGCCGAGCTTTTGCAGCGCGATCTCCCGGGCGGCGCCGCGCTCGATGCCGCGGCCCTGGATCAGGCCGAAGGCGACGTTCTCCCAGACGCGCAGCGAATCGAAGAGCGCCGAGCCCTGGAACAGCATGCCGAATTTCTGCATCAGCCGCTCGCGCTCGCGCACCGGCATGCCGATCACCTCTTTGCCGTCGATCTTGATCGAGCCGGCGTCGGGCTCGAGCAATCCCAGCACGCATTTCACCAGCACCGACTTGCCCGAGCCCGAGCCGCCGATGACGACCAGGCTCTCGCGCTCGCCGATGTCGAGGTCGATGCCGTCGAGCACGACCTTGGGGCCGAAGGACTTCTTGAGGCCGCGGATGACGATTTTCGGCGAGCTGCCCATGCCTAGAAAAGCACGTTGGTGAGCGCGGAGTCGAAGACCAGGATCAGGATCGAGGCCGAGACCACCGAATACATGGTCGCGGCGCCGACGCCTTCGGCGCCGCCGCGCGAGTGATAGCCGTGATAGCAGCCCATCAGCGCGATGATGAAGCCGAACACCGCCGCCTTGACCAGGCCCGAGACGACGTCGTCGCGGTGGAGGTAGTCGGCGGTCTGGCCGAGATAGGCCGCCGCATTGAAATTGAGCTTGTAGGTGCCGACGAGGAAGCCGCCGAAAATGCCGATGATGTCGGCGACCAGCACCAGCATCGGCACCGCGATCGTCCCGGCGACCAATCGCGGGACGACGAGATACTTGAACGGATTCGTCGCGAGCGTCGTCAGGGCGTCGATCTGATCGGTGACCCGCATGGTGCCGATCTCGGCGGCCATGGCGGCGCCGATGCGGCCGGCGACCATGAGCGACGCGATCACCGGCCCCAGCTCGCGCGTCACGGCCACCGCGACGATGAGCGCGATGGCGCCTTGCGCATTGACGCGGCTGAAGCCGGTATTGCTCTGCAGGGCGAGCACCATGCCGGTGAAGAGCGCGGTGAGGCCGACGACCGGCAGCGAGTAATAGCCGATGTCGATCAGCTGCCGCGCCATCAGACGCGGATAGAAGGGCGGGCGCAGGCAATGGCTGAGCGCGTTCAGCGCGAAGAGCGCAAGCCGCCCGGCGGCGGTGAGGAAGGCGAAGAAGACGCGGCCGACGCGGGCGAGGAAATCGAGCATGTTCAGGCCGCCTCGTCGCGATAGACCCGGTGAAAGCGGCGGCCCAGCGCGGTCAGGATCTCGTAGCCGATGGTGCCGGCCGCCGCCGCGACCTCGTCGACGCCGTGCGTCTCGTCGATGAGTTCGACGAAGCCTCCCGGCCGGGCCAGCGTGGGGTCTATGCCCGTCACGTCGAGGGTCATGAGGTCCATCGAGATGCGGCCGATGATGGGAACCCGCTGGCCGGCGACGCCGGCGGTGCCGCGATGGCTCGCCGATCGCAGCCAGCCATCGGCATAACCGACGGCGACCGTGGCAACGCGGCCGGGGCGGTCCATCCGGTGCGCCGCACCATATCCAACGGCCATCCCTCTGTCAACGTCGCGCACCTGCAGGATTCTGCCTTTGAGACGGACGACTTGCGCCATCGGATTGGGTCGGCCCGGGAGCGGGTTCACGCCGTAGAGCGCGGCGCCGGGGCGGACGAAATCGAAGTGATAGTCGGCGCCGAGGAAGAGGCCGGACCCCGAAGCGAGGCTCGCCGGCGCGCGCGGCAGCTGCGCGAGCGCGGCGCGAAAGGCGGCGAGCTGCGCCGCGTTCATCGGATGGGCGGCGTCGTCGGCGCAGGCCAGGTGGCTCAGCACGGCGCGAAGCTCGAGCCCGGCGAGGAGCGACGGCGCGCGGGCAAGCTCGGCGAGGTCCGCCGGCGCGAGGCCGAGCCGCGCCATGCCGGTGTCGACATGGATGATCGCCGGCAAGCGACGCGTCCTGGCGCCGGCGCGCCAGGCCGCGATCTCGTCGAGGCTGTTCAGCACCGGGACGAGCCGGGCGCGAGCGAACTCGCCGCCGGTGCCGGGCAGCAGCCCGTTCAGCACGGCGATCTCGATGCCCGGCAGCAGGCGCCGAAGCGCGATGCCCTCGTCCAGCGTCGCGACGAAGAACAGCCGGCAGCCCTCGGCGGCGAGGCGCGGCGCGACGCGCGCCATGCCGAGCCCGTAGGCGTCGGCCTTCACCACCGCGGCGCAGCGCGTGCCGGGGCCGAGCCGGGCGGCGAGGCCGCGCCAGTTCGCGGCGATGCCGGCAAGGTCGATCTCCAACACGGCGCCGGCGCGGGCGAGCGCGCGCGACGGCCGGTCAGTAGCGCTCATCGGGCAGGTGGTCGCCGCGGACGAAATTGTCGAACTTGGTCGTCTCGCCGTCGAAGCGCAGCGTCACCTTGCCGATGGGACCGTGACGCTGCTTGGCGATGATCACCTCGCCGGTGCCGTGCACTTCCTCGAGCCGTTCCTGCCAGCGGGCGTAGCGCTCGTTGAACTTGTCGTCGCTCTCCTCCGGCCGCCGCATCGGCTCGCCGCGGCTCAGATAGTACTCTTCGCGGAAGACGAACATGACGACGTCGGCGTCCTGCTCGATCGAGCCGGATTCGCGCAGATCGGCCAGCATCGGCCGCTTGTCCTCGCGCTGCTCGACGGCGCGCGACAGCTGCGACAGCGCCAGCACCGGCAGGTTGAGCTCCTTCGCCAGCGCCTTGAGGCCGCGGGTGATCTCGGAGATCTCCTGCACGCGGTTCTCGGCGCTTTGGCCCGAGCCGCGCAGCAGCTGCAGATAGTCGACGATGACGAGGCCGAGCCCCTGCTGCCGCATCAGCCGGCGGGCGCGGGTGCGCAGGCCGGCGATGGTGAGGGCAGGGGTGTCGTCGATGAAGAACGGCACCGAGGCGAGCTTCTGGCTCGCCTGGACGAACCGGCCGAAATCATCGTGCGAGACGTCGCCGCGACGGATGCGGTCCGAAGCGACGCCGGATTCCTCCGAGAGCACCCGCGTCGCCAGCTGCTCGGCCGACATCTCGAGCGAGAAGAAGCCGACGACGGCGCCGTCCTCGGCGGAAATCTTGCCGTCGCTGCCCCGGATCGGGCGATAGGCCCTGGCGGCGTTGAAGCCGATGTTGGTGGCGAGCGCGGTCTTGCCCATCGACGGCCGGCCGGCAAGGACGACGAGGTCCGAGGGATGCAGACCGCCGAGCAGCTTGTCGAGATCGGTGAAGCCGGTGGAGACGCCGGTGGTGCGGCCGCTGCGCTTGAACGCCGCCTCGGCGATGGTGATGGCCGAGGTCAGCGCCTGGGTGAACGGCCGGAAGCCGCCTTCGTACTGCCCGGTCTGGGCGAGATCGAAGAGCTTCTTCTCCGCCTGCTCGATCTGGGCGGTGGCGTTGCGCTCGAGGTCGAACCCGTAGGCGTCGTTGACCGTGTCCTCGCCGATGGCGATGAGCTGGCGGCGCAGATAGAGGTCGTGAATGGTGCGGCCGTAATCCTCGGCGTTGATGATGGTCACGACCGAGGTGGCGAGCCGCGCCAGGTACTGCGCGCCGCCGATCTCGGCGAGCGCGCCGTCCTGGTCGAACAGGTTCTTGAGCGTCACCGGATTGGCGATCTGTCCGCGCTCGATCAGCTTGGCGATCGCGGCATAGATGCGGCCGTGCACGCCTTCGGCGAAATGCTCCGGCAACAGGAATTCGGACACCCGGTGAAAGGCGGCGTTGTTGACGAGCACGGCGCCGAGCAGAGCCTGCTCGGCCTCGATGTTGTGCGGCGGCGTGCGATAGGGGCCGTCGCCTTCGCGCAGCGGCGTGACGTTCGACGGCGGCACGGACGGAATGGCGGATTCCATGAACGGGGCGACGATCCAGGCTATTTAACCATGTTACCAATTCGCGTCGCCGGAAGACATGGCGATTCCATGCACAGGCTGTGGAACGCGGGGACGCCCGAGTCGCGGCCGTCCGCTGCGACTTGGCATTTCCTAACGAGTGTTTACCGGATTAAGCCTTTGGTCATCAACTTTTCGGATGATGCGCGCCTGCCGTCCTCCACCTTCGGACAGAATCGGGACCGTTCGACCATGGCGCGCCACCTCTCGATCAGCACGTTGCTTCAGGCCATTACCGGTCTGATGGCGATGGCCCTGGTAGCCACGTTCGGCGTCGCCGCCGAGCACGCGCTCGAGCAGCGCGCGGTCGCCGCGCGCGTCGAGGCCGTCGCCAGCATCTCGCGCGATCTCTTCACCGCGATGCAGAATCTGCGCGTCGAGCGCGGCACGGTCAACACCGCGCTCGCCACCGCCGAGCCGGTCGCCGCCGATACCCAGAGCGACATCGTCGCGCTGCGCGCCAAATCGGAGGCCGCGCTCGAATCGGCGCTGCCGAAGTTGGCACGCGCCGCGATCCCCGGCACCGAGCAGGCCGCCGGCGAGCTGAGCGACGCGCGCGAGACGATCGCGAAGATGCGCGCCGCCGCCGATGCTGCGCTGCAGCAAGCCAAGGACAAGCGCCCGGCGGACATCAGCAAAAGCTGGGTCGCCGGCGTCGGCAAGCTGGTCGATGCGATCGACCGCCTCTCCGACCGGCTGTCGAACGACATCAACCTGAGCGACCCCTTCATCACCGAGATGATGAAGATCAAGCAGCTCGGCTGGGCGCTGCGCGACGCCGCCGGCACCGACCGTCTCCTGGTCGGAGCGGCGATCGCCGCCGACAAGGGCATCCCCGCGGCGGTGCAGGAGCGGCTCGCCGTGCTGCGCGGCAACATCGAGGTGTCCTGGAAGGCGATCGAGAGCGATGTGCGCGCGCCGGCCACGCCGGCGCCGCTCAAATCCGCCGCCGACCAGGCGAAGCAGGCCTATTTCGTCGCGCTCGCCGAGAAGCGCAAGGCGATCGTCGACGCGCTGCTCGCCGGCAAGCCGGCGCCGATCTCCGGCGGAGCGTGGGTGCAGCAGTCCAATCCCGGCCTCGAAAGCCTGATCAACGTCGCCAACGTCGCCTTCGAGCTGGCCGAGACCCACGCCGCCGAGCAGGCCGCCGCCGCCCTGCGCCAATGCGTGGTGCAGGTCGGCCTCACGCTTGCCTTTTTCGGCTTCGGCGTGTTCGCCACGCTCTTCGTCCGGCGCCGGATCGCCCGGCCGATGGCGGAGATCACCCTGGCGATGCGCGCCGTGGCCGCGGGCGACCTCGAGCGCGACATCGTCTTTGCCCGCCGCGCCGACGAGATCGGCGAGCTCGCCCGCGCGCTCGCCGTGTTCCGCGACAACGCGCAGGAGAAGGCGCGCATCGAGGCGGCGCAGCGCGAGGAGCAGCAGCGCAAGGAGCGCCGCCAGCAGGCGATCGAGCAGCAGATCGCGCGCTTCGACGGCTCGGTGCGCGGCCTGCTCGAGCAGCTCGGCCATGCCGCCGTCGAGATGCGCAGCACCTCGGACAGCATGTCGGGGACGGCAGAGGAGACCGACCGCCAGGCGGGCGCCGTCGACAAGGCGGCGCAGCAGGCCACCGCGAACGTGCAGACCGTGGCCTCGGCCTCGGAGGAGCTCGCCGCCTCGATCGCCGAGATCAGCCGGCAGGTGACCCAGGCCAAGGAGATCGCCGGGCGCGCGGTGGCCCAGACCCGGGATACCGACGCCACCGTGCAGGGCCTCGCCGACATGGCGCAGCGCATCGGCGAGGTGGTGCAGCTGATCAACGACATCGCCAGCCAGACCAACCTGCTGGCGCTCAACGCCACGATCGAGGCGGCACGCGCCGGCGAGGCCGGGCGCGGCTTCGCTGTGGTCGCCTCCGAAGTGAAGAACCTGGCCGGCCAGACGGCGCGCGCGACCGAGGACATCGCCGCCCAGATCGCCGCGATCCAGGGCGAGACGCGGCAAGCGGCGAGCGCCATCAAGGGCATCGAGGCGGTGATCGCGGAGATCAACGAGATCGCTTCTTCCACGGCCGCCGCAGTCGAGCAGCAGAGCAGCGCCACGGCCGAGATCGCCCGCAACGTCCAGCAGGCCGCGATCGGCACCGACGAGGTGTCGAGCAACATCACCGGCGTCCTGGAAGCGG
>JASHTP010000383.1 GCA_030040495.1 Alphaproteobacteria bacterium | reverse complement strand
GCACCCGGACGCGCGCGCCCGGCCGGAAGCGAGGCTCGACCGAAGCCGTCACCGCGCGCTCTCCCGCGCCTCGATTTCCGCCATCTTGCGGCCGAGCTCGTCGGTGGTGACGGCGCCGCGCTGCAGCAGGGTGTTGGCGATGGCCGAGATCCAGCGCTCGTAATAGCTCATCTTGTCGTAGGCGTCGGGCGGCAGCGCCTCGATGTTGCGCCGGAGCTCGTCGACGCGCAGCAGCCCGCGCTCGGACAGCAGCACCATCAGGGCGTCGACGCGCTTCTCCCAGAGCGCATAATCGTGCTCCGAGCGCTCGACCGGCCCGGCCGGCAGCCCGCCCATGTCGTGGTGTTGGCGCATCCCGCTTGCTCTCTGGCCCGGAGTATCCCTCCCCGCGGCGGCGCCGCGCAAGGGGACGCCTCCGGGCGCTTTCGGCCCCCGGATTTTGCCTTGTCGATCAGGGAATTAACTTGTCCTTCAGGGGTCCTCTCCTATGCCTAGGGCATGCGCCCGGATAAGGCCAAGAAGCTGCAGCAATTGCTGGGCAAGCTGTCGTCGCGCCAGGCGACGGCGGTGGCGCGCGGCGTCGAGACCGAGCGCGCGCTGGGCGAGAAGACGCTGCCGAGCGAGACCATCCTCGACGCGCTCCGGCCGCAGCTGCGCCAGGCGGGGGCGAAGCGCGTGCCGACCTTGCGGCGGCTGGCCTGCATCGCCTTCGAGGATTTCCTCACCGACCGCGACGACGATCCGCGCCTGCCCGGCGTCATCGCCCGCGCCACCGTCGATCCCTGGTGGCGGGCGCTGCGCCGCGTCGCCGGCGCCGAGCTCGACGCGTTCGAGGCCGAGCTCAAGGAGCTGGTGGCGCGCGGCGACGAGGCCGGCATCGCGCTGCTCGGCGACACCGTGGCGCGGGCGGCGCGCGGCTGGACCGAAGGCGTGCTGGCGCAGCTGGAGAAGCGCAAGGGCGATCCGGGGCTGAAGAAGCTGTTCGGCGATCCGCTGCTGCTCGTCGATCTCCGCGAGATCGCCCGCGTGCTGCCGCTCGGCGGCGCGGTGCGCAGCGGCATCGACGCGGTCCTGCGCGTGGCGAGCCGCAACGGCGAGGCGCGGGGCCGCCGGATCAGCGATCTCGGGCCGGCGACGGTGACCGAGGCGAAGCAGCAATATCAGTATTTGAGCGACGCCTTCGGCCTCGACGCCAGCTATTTCGCCCTTGGCCTCCTCAACAAGCTCGAGCGCGCCTGGACCATCCTGCGGCTCGGCCGCGCGCTCTCCTGGAAGCCTCACGACGCGATGGTGCGCGACACCGAGTTCGGCATCATCGGCGAGCGCCTCGTCGCCGATCTGCAGCGCCAGGCGCGCGACATCGCCGCGCTGGCGTGGAAGCGCGAGGCGGCCGACCGGCTGCCGGCGCTGCAGGCGCTGCTCGCCGCCTATATCGACGATGCCGAGGGCCTGCTCGGCGAGTTCGGCTTCCGCCGCGACAGCGACTGGGGCGAGGCCATCCTGGGGACGCGCGCCGAGATCGCCCGTGCCGTCGCCGACGACCTCGTTCCCCGCATCCGCGAGTTCGCGCTCGAGGTGCTGCCGCAGACGCAGCGCGCCGGCGCCCGGCGCGCGCTCTCGGTGCCGGACGTGATGCGCCCGCCGGAGCCGCGCGTCACCGCCCGCGCCGTCGAAGGCGCGCGCTTCCTGCGCTTCCTGCTGCAGCGCGGCTCCCGCCACGGGCTCGCCGTCGCCGCGCGCGAGGCGACCGAGCATATCGGCGGCGAGCTCGACCGCCGCACCACCCAGCTCATCGACGAGCTGCGCGCGGCGCCGCAGCAGCCGGTCATCCCGGCGCAGATCGCCGCGGCGCAGCAGGTGGCGGACGCGCTGTTCGACGACGGCCGCGGCGAGCTGATGGCGCGGCGGCTGCGCAACGCCCAGGCGGCCGCCCAATCGCGCGACGGGATCTACGGCCTGACGCGGTAACGAAGCCGGTCGGAACCGTGCGGCTCCCGCGCTGACGCCGCCGCGGACGAACGCCCTGCGGGCGTTCGCCGCGCGTCACCTCAGGAAGACGCGCTCGACCGGATTGCCGGCCTGATCGGTCTCGCTGGTCGGCTTGATCTCGAGCGCGGCGACGAAGCGCGCCGCCGCGGCGCGGATATCCTCGCCGCGCGCGGCGCGCCCGAGCAGGCGCACCGCCTCCACCAGCAGGCTGCGCTCGATGGCGGTCATGGTGAGGACCACGTCTCGGCTCCTCTTTCGATCGAATCGCTTATGCCACGGCGCGGCCGGCGGCGTCGAGGTCTTTCGCGCGCTCGCCTTGATCTCCGCGGCGGGCAAGGCTAGGCAGAAATGCGCCGAGCGCGACCGCCGGCGGGGAGGACGAAGCATGGATATCGGCTTTTGCGGGACCGGGCGCATGGGAACGGCGATGGTGCTCCGGCTCATCGATCAGGGGCATCGTCTCACCGTGTGGAACCGCACCGCGGCCAAGGCGAAGCCGCTGCTCGAGCGCGGCGCGCGCTGGGCGGCGAGCCCGGCCGAGCTGGCGCGAACCCACGACCTCGTCCTCTCCATCCTCACCGACACGCGCGCCGTCGACAGCGTCTATGGCGGCGCCGAGGGACTGCTGGCCGGCGCGGCCAAGGGCAAGCTCTTCGTCGAGATGAGCACGCTGCCGCCGGAGACGATCCGCAGGCTCGCGACCGAGATCCGCGCCAAGGGCGCGGGGCTCGTCGATTGCCCGGTGGGCGGGACGATCGGCCCGGCGCGCGACGGCAAGCTGCTCGGGCTGGCCGGCGGCGAGCCCGCCGACTTCGCCCGCGCCAGGCCGATCCTCGAGCAGCTCTGCCGGCGCGTCGACCATCTCGGCGCCAACGGCAACGGCGCGGCGATGAAGCTCGCCATCAACCTGCCGCTCTGCGTCTATTGGGAGGCGCTGCGCGAGGCCATGTCGCTGATCCGCGACACCGGCATCGACCCCGCCAAGGCGCTCGAGATCATGACCGAGAGCTCGGGCGGCGCCAACGCGCTGAAGAGCCGCGCCGGCAAGATCGTCACCGCGCTCGCCGGCGGCAGCCCCGATGTCGGCTTCGACATCGACGGCATCCGCAAGGATCTCCGCACCATGGCCGCGGTGGCGAACGGCGCCGGCCTCGAGCTGCCGGTGACGGCGAAGGCGCTCGAGAGTTACGACGCGGCCGCGGCCGCGGGCTGGGGCGGGCGCGACGGCTCCTCGCTCGTCGCCTGGCGCCCCGGCGCGAAGGCATGAGCCTCGCGCTCGACTTCGTCTTCCGCCTCAGCGTCCGGGTCGCGCCGGCGCTCGAGCTCGGCGAGACGCCGCAGGGGCGCCGCCGCATCATCCCGATCACCGGCGGCACGGTCGAGGGCCCGCTTCTCGCCGGCCGCGTGCTGCCGGGCGGCGCCGACTGGCAGATCATCCGCCCCGACGGCTGCGCCGAGCTCGAGGCGCGCTACACGCTCGAAGCCGCCGACGGCGCCCTCATCGCCGTCACCAATCGCGGGCTGCGCCACGGGCCGCCGGAGATCGTCGCCAAGCTCATCGCCGGCGAGCCGGTCGATCCCGCCGCCTATTACTTCCGCTGCACGCCGACGTTCGAGACCGCCGCGCCGGCGCATCAATGGCTGACCCGCACAATCTTCGCCGCCAGCGGCGAGCGCCGGCCGGATCTGGTGGAGATCGCGGTCTACGCGGTGCGATAGGTGCCCGAGGCTATTTCCGCCGAGCGCGCTCCATGAAGGCACGAAGCACCGTGTTCATCCGCGTCTGATAGCCGGCCCCTGTCTTGCGGAAGAAGTCGAGCACGTCCGGATCGACGCGGATGCTGATCGCGACCTTTTGCAGCGGCTCCATCGCACGCGCCTTCGCGAACCACTCGTCATCGAGCAGCGGCGCCACATCCGGATCGCGCGCCACGTCGGCCTCGATCTCGGCACTGGTCGTTGCACGCACCCGCCGCAGGTCCGTTCTACCCAGGCGACTCTTCGTCGGCTTCCGGGAATGCCTCACGGTATCTTTCTCTTTCACGGTCATGGGCTCTCCTCGCGGAGATGATTCGCCTTCGCGCACCGCGCCAAGTGTAGACGAGAACGAGTTCCAACCCGTCCACCGCGCCGATGCCGATCCATCGGGTCTCGCCGTAGTCCCGCCGAGTGTCGATCCATTCGATCATCGGCCCTAGGAAGATTCCGACAGCCCACGCAAAATCGATCCCCCGGGCCGCGATATTCGCGTCATTTTTCTCCGGGTCCCATTCAAAGTCCATTTCCGGACCTCCGGCCGCGAGGGAGCCATTTCCATTCAACCCTTCCGAGAACCGCGCGGGCACCATTGCCCTGGCTCTTTTGTCGGCCATTTTCGCGTATATTTAATTGTATATACACCTCGCGCGGCTGTCAACTCTGCCGCCGCACCGGGCTGGCGCGTCTTCGGACAGGTCAGCCGCCGACCACCAACCTCGCAGCCAAGGTGCATCGCTGGCCGACGCGCACCGTCTTCACCGCGACCGCGCGCACCGGCTGCACGGCGAAGGGGATCAGTTCCCGGCGAACATCCGCGCCGCTTGAATCGGGGATACCGGTACGCCATTGGGTGAGCGATTCCGCACCCTGGTGCGCGAGGGCGGCCGGCGCGCGCCGCAGCGTTTCACCATGTCAAAGAGCCCGGTGGTCGATGCTACCACGGGACCCCTTGGCGCAGGGGCCGCGCGGCGGAACCGGCTAGTACTTCTCCGGGACCCAGCGCTGCGAGGATTTGCGCGGGCGCTTGTAGCCGGTGTCGGGCTGGCGCGGCGGCAGCTCGACCTCGATCGGGCGCAGATCCTTGTAGGGGATCTGGCGCA
>JASHTP010000031.1 GCA_030040495.1 Alphaproteobacteria bacterium | reverse complement strand
CGCGCCGTCGCCGACGGCGCGCTCGTCGAGGTCGGCGGCCTCGACGCCGCCGTGGCTGAGGTCTGCGACGCCGCCCGCGCGCTTCCCGCCGACGAGCGCGGCGCCTTCGCCGGCCGCCTCGTCGAGCTCGCCGAGGCGCTCGACGGGCTCGCCGCCGACATCCTCCGCCAGCGCGAAGCGGCCCAGCGCCAGCGCAGCAACGACGCCTATGGCCAGGAAGGAACCCGCTGACCATGGGATTCGACACCTATTGGCGCTTCGTGCTGTCGCTCGCCTTCGTCGTTCTGCTCATCCTCGCCTGTGCCTGGGTCGCGCGCCGTCTCGGCCTCGGCGGCCGCCTCGTCGCCGCCGGCGGCAAGCGCCGGCTAGCCATCCTCGAGGTGCTGCCGCTCGACGGAAGGCGCCGGCTCGTGCTGCTGAAGCGCGACGGCGTCGAGCATCTGCTGCTGCTGGGACAATCGGGCGACCTCGTCGTCGAACGCGGGAGTGCCGGGGACTTCTCCGGCATGATCGAGGGGGGCGCGCCGTGAGCCGCCGCTTCTGGCGGTTTACGGCGCTCGCCGCGCTCCTCGTCGCGCTCTCCGCCGGGCCGGCGCTGGCGCAGTCGGTGACGCTCGACCTCGGCGGCGAGGGCGGCGGCTCCAGCACCGGCCGCATCATCCAGCTGCTGCTGCTGCTGACCGTGCTGAGCCTCGCCCCGGCGATCCTGGTCACCGTCACCTCCTTCACCCGCATCATCGTCGTGCTGTCGTTCCTCAGGAACGCGCTCGGCCTGCAATCGACCCCGCCCAACATCGTGCTCATCAGCCTCGCGCTCTTCCTCACCGGCTTCATCATGGCGCCGACGCTCGAGAAGTCCTACGACAACGGCATCGCGCCGCTCATCGCGGAGAAGCTGCCGGAGCAGGAGGCGCTGAGCCGCGCCGCCGCGCCGCTGCACGATTTCATGACCGCGCATGTCCGCCAGCAGGACCTGCAGCTCTTCGCCGGCATGGCCAAGATCGACACCCTCGCCTCGCCCAAGGACGTGCCCTACCGCGTGCTGGTGCCCGCCTTCATGATCAGCGAGCTGCGCCGCGCCTTCGAGATCGGCTTCCTGCTCTTCCTCCCCTTCCTCGTCATCGACCTCGTCGTCTCCTCGATCCTGATGTCGATGGGCATGATGATGCTGCCGCCGGTGACCATCTCGCTGCCGTTCAAGCTGATTTTCTTCGTCCTCGTCGACGGCTGGTACCTCGTCGCCGGCTCGCTGGTGCAGAGCTTCGGCGGCAGCTAGGCGCCGCCGGGCGCCGCAGGTGCCGAGGCCGGAGATCCGGGCTAAGCTCGCGCGCGTTCCCGCCCAGAGGCCGTCATGCGCCGTTTGCTTTCCGCCTGCTCCGTCGCACTCCTCGCCCTGTCGTGCGCGCTTGCCGCGCCGGCGCCGGCCGAGGAGGCCGCCAAGCATCCGCCGCCGGAGAAGCCGTCGGCGACGACGGCGGCGCCTCAGCCGCTGCCCGCGGACGCCGTCACCCAGCACAAGATCGCGCTCGCCGGCCGCGAGCTGAGCTATACCGCGACCGCCGGCAGCCTGCCGCTCAACAGCGACAAGGGCGAGAGAGAGGCCGACATCTTCTACGTCGCCTTCACTCTCGACGGCGTCAACGACAAGACGCGGCGACCGATCACCTACGTCTTCAACGGCGGGCCGGGCGCGGCTTCCGCCTATCTCGATATCGGCGCGCTCGGACCGCGCGCGCTCGAGTTCGGCGCCGACGGCGGGCCGCAGCCGGTCCTCGACCAGGTCCGCGACAACCCCGACACCTGGCTGCCTTTCACCGACCTGGTCTTCATCGACCCGGTCGGCACCGGCTTCAGCCGCGCCGCGAGCGAGGACGCGGCCAAGCGGCTGTGGAGCGTCGGGCCCGACCTCGACGCCCTGGCGCGGATCATCCGCCTCCATCTCACCCGCGCCGACCGCCTGACCTCGCCGGTCTATCTCGCCGGCGAGAGCTATGGCGGCTTTCGTGCGGCGCGCCTGGCCCGGCTGCTGCCGCAGCAAGAGGGCATCGCCCCGGCCGGAATCGTCCTGATCTCGCCCGCGATCGAGCTGCGGCTGTTGACCGGCGACCGGCTCGACCTGCTGCCTTGGGCGCTGCGGCTGCCCTCCTATGCCGCGGTCGAGCTCGCGGCGCGACACGCGCTGACCCCCGCCGCGCTCGCCGACGCCGAGCATTTCGCGCTCGGCGACTACCTCGTCGGTCTCGCCGCCGCCGCCACCGACCGGCCGGCCAATTTTTACGCCCGCATCGCCGCGCTCATCGGCCTGCCCGAGGCGACGGTGGCGCGCTGGAGCGGCCGCGTCCCGCCCGGCGCCTACGCCAAGGCAAGGCTCCGCGCCGAAGGCGAGGTCCTCAGCCGCTACGACGGCACCGTCGCCGCGCCCGATCCCGAGCCCGCGAGCGCCTTCGCCGAGGACGATCCGCTGCTCGACGGCACCATCGCCCCGTTCACCCGCGCCTTCATCGCCTATGCCCGCGACGAACTCCGCTACCGCACCGATCTCGGCTACACGCTGCTCAGCGGCGAGGTCAACCACCAATGGCAGTGGCGCGAGGGCAAGGAGGGCCGCAGCGAGATCGGCGCCGCCGACGCGCTCGACCGCGCGCTGGCCCTGCAGCCGCGCCTCAAGCTGCTGATCGTCCACGGCATGACCGACCTCGTCGCGCCCTACATGATGAGTCGGTACATCGTCCAGCACCTGCCGGCCAACGTCGTCGCCAAGCGCGTCACGCTCGAGCTCTATCGCGGCGGCCACATGATGTATTTGCGCCCGGCCTCGCGCCGGCAGCTCCATGACGACGCGGCGGCGTTCTACGCGGCGCCTTGAAAGCGGTCGTCAGTTCTCAGTTTTCAGTCGAACTGACGACTTCAATTGATCGCGCTCAGCTTGTCCTTGGCGAGGCGCGCCTTGTAGCCGGCCATGAAGCTTTGCAGCTCGCCCACTTCGGCGACGCGGTTGGCGATGGCGACGGGATCGCCGCCGGGTGCCGCCGACGCGTCGCCGGCGACGACGCCGAAGGCGTCGGCGAAGGGCGACGCCGCCATCGCCTTGCCATAGGTGTCGCGCAGCTTGGCGAGCCCGGTCTGGTCGCCGGCCAGCGTCAGCGCCGAGGCCCAGTTGAGCACGAGCTGGCTCGCCGGCTTGTCGAGCGTGCCGTCGGCGCCCGGCGGCGGCACCAGCCGGGCGAAGACCTTCGCCGCGTCGGTCCAGTCGTGCGTGCGCCAGAAGATGTCGGCGCGCAGCCGGTCGGCGTCGCGGCTGGTGTCTTGGGCGAGGATGCCGAGCGCCTCGTCGGTGCGGCCGAGCTGGGCGAGCGCGCGGGCGCGCAGCTGCTGGCGCTGGCGCTGCAGCTCCGGCGGCACGTCCTTGCCGACATCGATGTCGAGCGCCTTCAGCGCGTCCGAGGGATCGTTGTCGAGCAGGCGGATGAGGGCGAGCTGGGTGGCGACGCGCGCCTTGTCGCGCCCGACCAGGCGGTGCGCCACCTCGTCCTGCAGCAGCGAAGCGGCGCGGTCGAGCAAGTCGACGGCGACCAGCCGGTCGACCAGCCGGCGCACGATCGAGTCGCCGCGCTCGCCCACCGGGGCATAGTCCTTGAACTCGTCATAAAGGCTCAACGCCTTGAGCGGCGGCACGTTCTCCGCGCCCTTGCCGAGGAACACGTCGGCGAGCCCGTCGCTCAGCTCCTGCAGCACCTCTTTCGACTGCGGATAGTCCGGGAAGTCGGTGCCGGCCTCGCGCAGCGCGTCGAAGCCGCCGCTCTGGTCGCCGTCGGCGAGCTTGAGCTCGCCGAGCTTGCGCAGCAGCCGGAACTCGAAGATGTCGCCGCGCCAGGCGAAGCGCATCCGGTCGAGCTCCTTGATCGCCTCGGGCCGGTCGATCTTCTTGGCGTCGAACTCGGCCATGGTGCGGGCGTAGAGCGCGCGGGCGCGGCTCGGCCGGTCGTCGATCGCCGCCGCTTGGTTCCAGAGATCGACGGCATGGTTGAAATCGCCCTGCGCGAGCGCGCGCTTGCCGTCGTAATAGAGCGCCATCGCCCTGTCGGCGGGCGGCGGGTCGCTGTTGAGCACGAGCTGGATCATCGCCTGCGCCTCGGCCGGCTGGCCGGTCTCGAGGAAGGCGTGCGCCGCCTCCATGGCGAAGCCGTCGCGCAGCGCCTGCGGGTAGCGCGGCAGCAGATTGCTCGACAGCGCGAAATCGTGCGCCGCAACCTTCCAGTCGCCGATCTCGGCCGAGAGCGAGGCGCGCCACAGCAGCGCCTCGGGCTCCTTGTCGAGGCTGGTCTGGCCGAGTTCCTGCGCCGCTCGCTTCTCGTCGCCGATCATGAGATGGACCGCGCCTATCATGAGCGCCACCGACGGATCGGCGGCGAGCGCCGGATCGTCGCGCCGGATCGCGTCCAGCACCCCTTCCGCCTCGGGCGCGAAGAGATTGGCGAAGTAGAAGCGCGCCAGCGCCAGGCGCGGCTTCGAGCGGTAGGAGGCCGGCGCCGCCGCCACCGCCAGCTCGAGGCGCGAGCGCTCCTGCAGGAAGGTGCGATCGGGCGGACCCTTCCAGCCGGCGAAGTCGAAGAGGCGGCCGAGCGCGCCCGGCTGCTGCGCGAGCTGGCGATCGGAGGGCGCCGACAGGACCAGCCCGCCGGGGCGCGTCACCTCGACGCCGCCCTCGCCGCGCTGCACGCTGAGGTCGTCGGCGTTGGGACGGAGCACGATCCCCTGCACGCTCGCCAGCAGCTGGAAGTCGACGAAGGACTGCGCCTCGCCGACGCCGCGGCCGATCTCGTCCGTCGGCACCACTGCCAGCGTGTCGCCGACCTCGGGATCGCGCAGCCAGAGCGGCTCGCCGGCGTCGGCGAGCTCGAAGCGCACGTCGGGCGTCTGCGCCGCGGCGCGCACGTCGACCGCGATCGGCGCATCGGCGCGCGCCTCCTGCGGGCGCAGATCGACGAACCAGGTATTGTCGACGCGGCGCACGCTGGGATTGACGCCGGGCTGCGGCACCAGGCGCAGCACCGTCGCCTTCGCGTCAGGCAGCTGGTCGGCGCGCTCGATCAGGTTTCCCTGCGCCCGCCACAGCTCGCGGAGATCGAGCGGCTTCGCCCCGGCGAACACGATCCACAGCGCCTCGCCGCGGCGGAACACCGCAGCGGCGGTCGGCTGCCGCCAGTCGAAACGCAAACTCGCGCCTTGCGGCGCGAGCGTGTAGTGGACCGGGAGGGCTCCCGGCGGCGGCGAGGCTTGACTGGAAGGTCGGGTCAGCGGCCGCGGCGCGCCGAGCGGCTGCCGGCCCGGGCCGGGCTCGCCGGCGGAGGGCTCGATGAGCTCGGGCGGCGGCGTGACCCGGCT
>JASHTP010000382.1 GCA_030040495.1 Alphaproteobacteria bacterium | reverse complement strand
CGCGCTTTGGGGCTTCATCCTCGGCGCGGGATATATCGGCTGGTGCGCCCTCACCCTGCCGCCGACCAACGACCTCTCGCTCGCCGACCGCCGGCCCAGCGTCACGCTGCTCGGCCGCAACGGCGAGCTCATCGCCACCTATGGCGACCTCTTCGGCGAGCCGCTGAAGCTCAAGGAGATGCCGCGCTACCTGCCCGAGGCGGTGATCGCCACCGAGGATCGCCGCTTCTACCATCATTGGGGCGTCGACCCGATCGGGCTGGTGCGCGCGCTCTACGCCGATCTGCGCGCCGGCCACGTCGTGCAGGGCGGCAGCACCATCACCCAGCAGCTCGCCAAGAACCTCTTCCTCACGCCCGACCGCACCCTGAAGCGCAAGGTGCAGGAGGCGCTGCTGGCGCTCTGGCTCGAGCATAAATTCACCAAGGACCAGCTGCTCGAGATCTATCTGAACCGCATCTATCTCGGCGCCGGCACCTATGGCGTCGACGCCGCGGCGCATCGCTATTTCGACAAGTCGGCGCGGCAGGCGACGCTCTACGAGGCGGCGACGATCGCCGGATTGCTCAAGGCGCCGACGCGCTTCAGCCCGGCGCGCGACCGCGACGAGGCGGCCAAGCGCACGGCGCAGGTGCTCGCCAACATGGTCGACGCCGGCTACATCACCGCGGCGCAGGCGGCCGCCGCCGAGAAGCAGACGGCGCAGCTCGCGCTCGCCCAGCGCGTCCGCCCCGGCAACCGCTATTTCGCCGACTGGGTCTACGAGCTCACCGGCAGCTACGTCCAGGCGGACGGGCGCGATCTCGTCGTCACCACCACGCTCGACCCGCGGATGCAGGCGGCGGCCGAGGCGGCGATCGCCGCGACGCTCGACAAGGACGGCGAGAAAGCCCGCGTCGAGCAGGGCGCGCTCGTCGCCATGTCGCCCGACGGCGCGGTGCGCGCCATGGTCGGCGGCCGCGACTATGCCGAGAGCCAGTTCAACCGCGCGACGCAGGCGCTGCGCCAGCCCGGCTCGGCCTTCAAGCCCTTCGTCTATCTCGCCGCGCTCGAGCACGGCATGAGCCCCGACGACCACTTCGACGACCGGCCGATCCGCATCGGCAACTGGACGCCGCACAATTACGAGAACCGCTATCGCGGCGAGGTGACGGCCTCCGAGGCGCTCGCCGACAGCATCAACACGGTGGCGGCGCAGGTGATTGAGCGCGCCGGCGTCGACAACGTCATCGCCACCGCGCATCGCCTGGGCATCAGCAGCGACCTCTCGCGCGACGCGAGCCTGGCGCTCGGCACCTCGGAAGTGACGCTGCTCGACCTCACCACCGCCTATTGCGCCTTCGCCTCCGGCGGCCGTGCCGCGCTGCCCTACGGCATCGTCGAGATCAGCGACCGCGCCGGCCACGTCCTCTACAAGCGCCGGGGCGACGGCGGCGCGCAGGTGATCGAGCCGGCGCTCGTCGGCGAGCTCGACCGGATGCTGGCGGGCGTCATCGCCCACGGCACCGGCCGCGCCGCGCGGCTCGACCGGCCGGAGGCGGGCAAGACCGGCACGACGCAGGATTTCCGCGACGCCTGGTTCATGGGCTTCACCGCCGACCTCGTCGCCGGGGTGTGGTTCGGCAATGACGACAACACGCCGATGAACCATGTCGCCGGCGGCAGCCTGCCGGCCGAGACCTGGCGCGCCTTCATGGTGCAGGCGACGCAAGGCATGCCGGTCCGGCCGCTGCCCGCAGCACCGGAGAGCTTCGGCACGCAAGTCGCCGCCGCCGGCCGCAACGCCGAAGGCTGGCTCGGCCATCTCCTGCACAACATCTTCGGCAATGACGGCGGCAACGCCCCCGCCCCGGCACCGGTCGAGCAGCGCCCGGCCTACCGCCCGCCGGATAAGTGGTGAGGGGTAAGGAACATCGGTCCGGTGTGACGCAGATCACACGCCGCCGCAGGCATCTCCCCTAAAACTCGTATCACGTCCTGCCGAGGCCCGAGCGCCCGGCGGACCGAGCGTCGCCGTCGCGCCGGGGGAACAAGCGTGACCATGACAACGCATCAGGCGGCAATTCCAGCTTTCATCCGTGCGCCAGGCGCGCGCAGCCCGACGCGGCGCGACAATGGCTGAGATCGAGACCTTCCGCGATCCGGCGCTGTCGCTCTGGCAGTCGGCGCTTCACGCGGTCATCGCTCGCCGGCAGCCCGACCAGGCGGCGGCGCTGAGCTCGAGCCATACGCTGATGCAGCAGGCGAATGCGGTGGCCAAGGCGCTGGATCGCACCCGGCCCGATGCGCTGGCGGCGCTCGGCGCGGCGATCCTCGACCCGGTCGCCAGCCTCGCGACGCGCCTGGCGCTCGCGCTCTTCGCCAGGGACCAGCAGCTCGTCGCCGAATTCACCGACCGCTTCCAGTTCGGGACCCACGACCCGCTCTGGGCCGAAGCGCTCATCGAGTACGGGAAGATCCTGGCCGAGCGCAAGGCGATCCCCTATCGGACCTACCAGACTCTCGGCGACTTCGTCCTGCCGATGCCGGCGAAGGATCCGCTGGTCATCGGCGTCATCGCCGACTGGGGAACCGGCACCGACGAGGCGAAACAGCTGCTCGCCGACATCGCGGCCCGCCGCCCGGACCTGCTGATCCATCTCGGCGACATCTACTACTCCGGAACGATGCTCGAGACGCAGCAGAATTTTTACGCGCTGGTGCGCGGCCAGTTCCCCGACATCCCGATCTTCACGCTGAGCGGCAATCACGAGATGTATTCGGGCGGGGCCGGCTACTACGCCCTGCTCGACCAGCTCGGCCAGCCGGCGAGCTTCTTCTGCCTGCGCAACGCGGATTGGCAGCTGCTCGCCATGGACACCGGACGGCACGACAGCGACGTCTTCACGGTCAACGCGAATCTCACCTATCTGGAGCCCGCCGAGGCGGCCTGGCACCAGGACAAGCTCGCCAATGCCGGCGGCCGCAAGACGATCGCGCTGTCGCACCACCAGCTCTTCACCGCATTCGCCGACGGCGTCGGGCGCGACGCGGCGGGGCGGGCGCTGGCGGTCAATCCCAATCTCCTGGCGACCTTTGCCGATCCGGCCAAGGGCATGTCGCTCGACAAGATCGCGCTCTGGCTCTGGGGCCACGAGCACAATCTCGTGATCTTCGCGCCTTATCTCGGCCTCGCGCGCGGCCGCTGCATCGGCGCCGGCGCGGTGCCGGTCGAGGTCGCCTCAAGGCCCTACGCGGTCAACCCCGCGCTCGCGCCGCCGCCCGGCCATGACGACCTGCCGACCCCGATCCCGGCGGCCCAGCTCGCGAGCGCGGGCGGCTTCTACGATCATTGCTATGCCACCATCACGCTCAGCAGGGCCGCCGCCCGGGTCGACTACTACCAGACGCCGCTCGATGGCGGCGCGAGCACCCTTACCTATTCCGAGACTATCGCCTAGCGTCACAGGAGGGGGACGTGAACCGCATCGCATCGTCCGCGGACAAGCTCAAGGCGCATTACCCGGTCGTGGTGATCGGCTCCGGCTATGGCGGCGGCATCACCGCCTCGCGGCTGGCGCGCGCCGGGCAGGAAGTGTGCGTGCTCGAGCGCGGCCGCGAGATGCTGCCGGGCGAGTACCCCGACCATCCGGTCGCCGGCCTCAAGGAGCTTCAGGTCGACACGCCGGACGGGCGGCTCGGCAAATTGACCGGCCTCTTCGACATACGCGTCAATGACGACGTCAACATCATCCAGGCCTGCGGCCTGGGCGGCACCTCGCTGATCAATGCCGGGCTGACCCTGCGCGCCGACAGCCGCGTCTTCACCGATGCCTGCTGGCCGCGGCTGTTTCAGACCGATCCCACCCTGCTGGACGGCGGCTATGCGCGCGCCGAGGCGATGCTGCAGACGGTGACCTACCCGCCGGGGGCGCCGCCGCTCGCCAAGCACGCGGCGCTCCAGGCCTCGGCGGCGGCGCTCAACAAGCCGAGCCGGCTGGTGCCGATCAACGTCACCTTCGAGAGCCGGATCAATGCGGCGGGCGTCCAGCAGCCCGCCTGCATCGGCTGCGGCGATTGCTGCGGCGGCTGCAATCACGGCGCCAAGAACACGGTGCTGATGAACTACCTGCCCGACGCGGCGCGCCATGGCGCGGCGATCTTCACCAACATCGCCGCGCGCCGGCTCGAGCGCGCGAACGGGCGCTGGGTCATCCGCTGCGAGAGGCTTGCGCCGGGCCAGGAGCAGTTCGCCGAGGCAAGGATCGCCCTCAGCGCCGACATGGTCATCCTGGCGGGGGGCACGATCGGCTCGACCGAGCTGCTGCTGCGCTCGAAGGCGGCCGGCCTGCCGCTTTCCGACGCGCTCGGCAGCCGCTTCAGCAGCAACGGCGACGTCGGCGCCTTCGCCTACAACGCCGATCACGTGGTCAACGGCATCGGCCTCGGACAAGCGGCGCGCTCCGGCCGGATGCCGGTCGGACCGCACACGATCAGCGCCATCGACCTGCGCGACGCGCCCAATCTCGACGACGGCATCATCATCGAAGAGGGCGCGCTGCCCGCGGTCATGACCGGCCTGCTGCCGGAGATCTTCGGCGTCTCGGCGCGCCTAGCCGGGCGGGCGGTTCCGACCACGCAGAGCAGCTGGCTCGTCCGGCGCTGGCGCGAGATGGAGAGCATGCTGTTCGGCACCTTGCGCGGCGCCATGCACAACACGCTCACCTACATGGTCATGTCGCACGACGGCTCGGCGGGCCGCATCCTGCTCGAGAACGACCGGGCGCGCATCTCGTTTCCGGGAGTGGGGGCGCAGCCCCGATACCAGGCGATCAACGACCTGCTCTACAAGGCGTCGGCGGGCGTCGGCGGCACCTTCGTCGAGAATGTGGGCTGGGCGCTGCCGCGCAAGCATGCGCTCACCACGGTGCATCCGCTCGGCGGCTGTCCGATGGGCGACGACGCGGCGGCGGGCGTGGTCAACCACAAAGGGCAGGTCTTCTCCGGCGCCGGCGGCGCGGAAGTCTATCCCGGTCTCTATGTCTGCGACGGATCGATCATCCCGCGCTCGCTGGGCGTCAACCCGCTGCTCACCATCTCGGCGCTGGCGGAGCGCGCCAGCGCGCTGATGGCGCAGGATCGCGGCTGGCGGATCGATTACGCGTAGCGTCGCGGCGCATCGGCAGGGAGGCAAGACATGGAGCGGCTATCGTCGTTCATCGGCAATCTGAAGAGCCACTATTCCGTGGTCATCGTCGGCTCCGGCTATGGCGGGGCGATCGCCGCCTCGCGGCTGGCGCGAGCCGGGCAGAAGGTGTGCCTGCTCGAGCGCGGCCGGGAATTCCAGCCGGGCGAGTACCCGAACCGGACGCTCACCGCCGCCAGCCATTTCCAGATCGACGCGCCCGACCTCAAGCAAGGCGACGCCACCGCGCTCTATGACCTGCGGCTCAATCCCGACATCGACGTCTTCGTCGGCTGCGGCCTGGGCGGCACCTCGCTGGTGAACGCCAACGTCGCGCTGCGCCCCGACCGACGCCTGTTTTCCGACCCGTGCTGGCCCGAAGCGCTGCGCGGCGATCTCGACGGCGAGGTGGCGCGCGGCTACGAGCGGGCCGAGGCGATGCTGCAGCCGCGACCCTATCCGGACCAGGCGCCGAAGCTGCGCAAGCTCGCGGCGCTCGAAGCATCGGCCGTCGCCCTCAAGGCGAAATTCTTGCGGCCGCCGATCAACGTCACCTTCGAGAGCGGCGTCAATCCGGCGGGCGTCCACCAGCCGGCGTGCAATGGCTGCGGCGACTGCTGCTCGGGCTGCAATTACGGCTCCAAGAACACGGTCCTGATGAACTATCTGCCGGACGCCGTGAACCACGGCGCCGAGATCTACACCAAGGTGGCGGTCCGCTCGCTCGAGCGGCAAGGCGACCGCTGGCTGATCCATTACCAGCTGCTCGACGACGACCGCGACCGGTTCGCGGCGCCGGAGCTGGCGCTCACCGCGGACATGGTCATCCTCTCGGCGGGAACGCTGGGATCGACCGAGATCCTGCTGCGCTCGCGCGCGCGGGGCGGGCTGCCGCTCTCGGCGCAGCTCGGCAAGCGCTTCAGCGGCAATGGCGATGTGCTCGCCTTCGACTACAACGCCGACCGGGAGATCAACGGGATCGGCTTCGGCGACAACGCGCCAGACGGGCGCGAGCCGGTCGGGCCCTGCATCACCGGCGTGATCGATTTGCGCGACCAGCCCGATGTCGACGACGGCATGGTCATCGAGGAAGGCTCGATCCCCGGCGGGCTGGCGCCGCTGCTGGCCGACAGCTTCGCCGCCGGCGCGCGGGCGGAAGGCCGCAAGGCGCAATCCTTCAACGAAGCGGCGGCGCTGGAGCGCGAGGCAAAGAGCCAGCTGCGCGGCGCCTATGCCGGCGCGGTGCGCAACACCCAGACCTATCTGGTGATGTCGCATGACGGGTCCGACGGCGAGATGTCGCTCGTCGACGACCGTCTGCGCGTCTCCTGGCCGGGCGTCAGCGCCAGGCCGGCGTTCCGGCGCGCCGACCGCACGCTGGCCGCGGCGAGCGAGCCGCTGGGCGGCATCTATCTGCGCAACCCCGCCTGGAAGATGATGCACAACCTGATCTCGGTCCATCCCTTGGGCGGCTGCGCCATGGCCGAGGATGCCGAGCATGGCGTGGTCAATCATCGCGGCCAGGTCTTCGCCGGCGCCAGCGGCAGCACGGTCCATCCCGGGCTCTACGTGTCCGACGGCGCGGTGATGCCGCGCTCGCTCGGCGTCAACCCGCTGCTGACGATCTCGGCGCTGACCGAGCGGTGCTGCGCGCTGGTCGCGGCCGAGCGCGGCTGGACCATCGACTACCAGCCGAGGCCGGCCAAGGCGACGAAGCCGGTCGCGACCGGCCTGCAGTTCACCGAGCGCATGGCCGGCTTCTGGTCCGCCAAGGTGACGGACGAGGATTACGCGAGGGCTGCCGCGCAGGGCCTGCAGGACGACAGCCAGATGTCGTTCGTCCTCACCATCGTCGTGCCCGACCTCGAGGCCACGCTCAACGGCTCGACCGAGCCGTCCGCCGCGGTCGGGACGGTCGAGATTCCCGCCCTGTCGCCCCAGCCGCTCACCGCCTTTGGCGGCAAGTTCAACTTCTTCGTCGCCGACCCCGAGCATGTCGAGACCAAGCGCATGCTCTACGCGCTGCCGCTCGTCGCGCAGGATGGGAAGACCTACTTCCTGCAGGCCTTCAAGGTGTTCAACCCGTCGCCGGTGACGCGGGCCTGGCCCGAATCCACCACCGCCTACGTCACGCTCCGTCAGGGCGGCGACGCCACCGGGCCGATTCTGGGCCGCGGCATCCTGCACATCCGTCCCGAGGATTTCCAGAAGCAGATGCTCACCATGCGCGCCACCAACGTCGACGGCACCGTCGATCAGCTGAAGGCGGTCGCGCGGTTCATGCGCTTCTTCGCGGGCGAGCTGGTCGAGTGCTTCGGCGGCGTCTTCGCCCGTCCCTCCTTGTTCGATCCGAGCGCGCCG